>JANTFK010000200.1 GCA_024763595.1 Bacteroidales bacterium
GGTAACTCAGCAGAGAAAAGACCGTATCGGGATTACTTTCGTCAAGGGGTGTATTGGCGGACGAACGTATGACGATGATGGCATAGGATGAATAACCGATCACGATGACAAAAAGGCTGAGGATAATTGTATTCCACAACACCTTTCCATGGTTATGGGTATAGTAAATCCCGAAGATCAGTCCCCCGAAAAGTAATACCAGGTAAACAATTGTACCTGAATTGAACGGAAGTCCCATTCCGTTCACAAAAAGCAGTTCAAATCTGGAGGCAATTCCGGTCAGTCCAGGGATCAGCATATAATTCACAATCCCCAGGATAGCCACTGCAACAAACATTGCGACCACGACCCCTTTGGCCGTAGGTTTATATTTTCTGAAATAATATACCATAACAAGGGCGGGAATGGTCAGCAGGTTCAGCAGGTGTACCCCGATGGAGAGTCCCATCAGATAGGCGATCAGAATGATCCACCGGTTGGCTCCCGGTTCATCTGCTACATTTTCCCATTTCAGAATGGCCCAGAACACCACTGCTGTAAACAACGATGAGGTGCCGTACACCTCAGCCTCCACTGCTGAGAACCAGAACGAATCTGTAAAAGTATAGGCCAGAGAACCCACCAGTGCAGCACCAAAGATGGTGATCATGGCCACGGGGCTTGCAGCCTCTTCCGGGGAAAAAAGTTTTTTTACCAGGTGGGTTACGGTCCAGAAAAGGAAAAGTATGGTGAACGCGCTGGCAGTGGCTGAGAGTACATTCACGGATACCGCCACTTTGTTCACATCACCTCCTGCAAAAAGCGTGAAAAAACGTCCCAGCAACATAAAGAAAGGAGCTCCCGGGGGATGGCCCACTTCCATTTTAAAAGCTGTTGCGATGAATTCCCCGCAATCCCAGAAACTGGCTGTGGGTTCCATGGTAAGCAGGTAAACAATCAGTGAAACCAGGAAAACACCCCATCCGAGGATAAGGTTATATTGACGGTACTTTTCCATTAACTCAGTGTGTGTTTCGATTAAAAGTATGCAAATATAAAACAATTATGGGTTAGAACATGTAATTACAGTTTCATGAGAAACCTCCATGGCAGATCTTTCCAGGGATCGCCTGCATAATCGATGCCAACACGCGGAGCGGCAATATAGGCAGGCTTTCGCCCGGTAGGTTCGATCCAGATACGGTCCGAAGTCACCAGGTCCTCAGCATAATAAGTCTTATCCACCCCGATCAGACGGGTAAGGCGGCCCGGACCGCCGGCCTCCCGAAGCCCCCTGAAAAGTACAGCCTGGGGAATACCTTCCTTTTCAGTAACCACATTCATCATCCAGTACATTCCATATATCAGGTACATATAAAGGTGGCCCCCATCCCCGAACATGACGCCATTGCGCAGGGTTCTCCCCTTGCTGGCATGACATGCCCGGTCCTCTTCACCCCGGTATGCCTCAGTCTCAGTGATCAGGTAGGCGGAGCTGGTGCCATCGGGCAAGATCCGTACGAGTTGCTGACCCAGCAGTGCAGGAGCTACTTCCAGTACATCCTGTCGATAAAAATCCCTTCCAAACCGCTCAGTCATGTGATGTTAAAAGTGTTCGACGAAGCCAGGGAAAATCAGGCCCGAAGACAAAGAGGGCATAGAAAAAGGCCACAAAGCCAGCTCCGGTTGCAGTTTCCAGGGTATCCTCGTTTATCATAGAGATCAATATCAGTATCAGGAAACCCACCGCCAGGAATGAACGCTGGCGGGAGGCAAGGAAAAGAGGAGCAACCAGGGCCATCATACACAGGATCAATCCGGGGATGCCAAATGAGATCATGAAAGTGAGATACTGGTTATGGGCACGTCTTCTCCATTTTGTAGCCAGCGGAGAGCCGGTGGATTCATAATAACGGGTGAAAGCATCTTTCACATCCCCGTTTCCCTGGCCGTAAAGCAGGTTTTTCCGGGCAATCTTCCATCCTGCATCCAGATAAAGATAACGCTGAACAACAGATTTTTCATTGGGATCGGCCCCCATTCTATACCTGTCTATCTCCCAGATAACCTCATAGATTCGCGGATAGAGTCTGAACCGTTGCATGTAAATATAATTGGCTGTTCCCATCTCAATGGCGCGCACCTCCTCAGCCGTCAATGCTTTGACTCCATCAGCATCCTTACGCAGGCCCTTTGAAGTAAGAAAACGGATCAGGGTGCTTCGAATGAGATTGCCATTGGAAGTATTTCCATGATAATCAATATCACTGATCTTGTTCCATTCCCGTTCCAGCTCTTTTTCACAAACGTGCAGCCAGATATAATGCCCGTTCTCCACCTCTCTGAGCTGTGGATAATTTGTATAACGGTTCCCCTCTGCTGTGAATAGATCGATATCTTCCATATTCACCTCATCAAAGGTGTAAAACTTCTTAATGGCGTGTCCCAGGTAAATACCCGAAAAAAGGGGAAGCATAATGACCGGTATAAATACCACAACTCGCAAAACCATGTTACGGATCTCAAACACAACCCTGACCAGAATAAAAAAGGCAAGAAATCCGGCAATAACTATACCTGATAAAGATTTCAGCAACACCAGGAAAACAGGGAACCAGGCAAGTCCGGCCATATAAAAGATTCTTTCCGCAGCAGAAATTGAATTCCTGAGTACAAACAGAAAGTAAACGATTATAAGCAGTGCAAGCACTATCATCAGAGAAAAGCGGATATGGCTGATGAAAATGGAGAGGTCCCTGTAACCTTCCACCTCACCGGGTAGCCATCCAATCAACTTCATAACCGATGCCATAGATGCTGCAAATACCCCCAGGGTGAAGAAAAGCAGAATACGATGTAACTGCTGTTTCATCAGGGGTACCGAAGTAGCCACAATGAGTGGAAGAACAAGCAGGGGAAGCTTAATCCGCATGTCTTTCAGGCCGTAGGCCAGGTTTTCAGACCAGATCAGGCCGGCCACATGCAACAGGTAAATCAGCAGGAAAATCTGAAGTGCCCTGTCCCGGCTTGCTCTTCCCCACTTCTCCCTGAAATCTCCTTCGACGATCCAGTTAACCAGCAGAATGATTTGAAACATGGAAGTGGTAAATATGGAGAGAGGCAGGCTGACAGCAATGAAAACCAGGGTATAGAAATACACCTGTTCATGTATTTGTTTTCGGGTTAGTTGCATGGATGAACAGCACTACTTTAAATAAATAACTGGATACCATACTATCTATTGTGTAAAAGGAAGATTTTATTGAGCCCCATGAGCACATTGATTTTACCGGCCCGGCAGGCCCGGTTGACTTTGCCGGGCTCATAATCCCCGCTACTTGCGGCGGGGATCTTCAATTCCACCATGTTGGAAAAACCGGGTTACGGCAGGGAGCCGCTCCAACATCATTTTTTTAAGGTATAACTGTTCATATATTACTGGTTCTCAGCATCTAAGGATTTCAACAAATTAATTGTTGATATCTTCTTGTTTTAAAGAAATTAATTGTATTTTTGCGAACCACAAAATTAGGTATAAAACAGGATAAAGTGAATACATTAAGTTACAAAACTGAATCAGCAAATAAAGCAACCGTCGAGAAAGCCTGGTTTGTCGTTGATGCCAAAGATGAAGTGCTTGGACGTCTTGCTTCAAAAGTAGCCCTGATACTCAGGGGAAAGCATAAACCAAGTTTCACACCACATGTGGATTGCGGAGACAACGTAATTGTTATCAATGCAGAGAAAGTTAAGCTTACCGGCAATAAGATGACGGAAAAACAATATGTGCGTCATACCGGTTATCCCGGAGGCCAGCGCATTGAATCTCCCAAAGATCTGCTTGCTAAAAAGCCTGAAGCTGTTGTTGAAAAAGCAGTAAAGGGAATGCTTCCGAAAAACAGGCTGGGAAGCGCAATCTTCAGAAATCTTCATGTATTTGCAGGGGAAGCTCATACGCATGAGGCGCAGCAGCCGCAGAAACTTGACTTGAATACCATTAAATAATTGCCATGGAAGTTATTAATACGATAGGAAGAAGAAAAGCAGCCGTTGCCAGGTTATATATGAGTGAAGGTAAAGGACAGATTATCGTAAACAACAGAGATTACAAAGTATATTTCCCTGATAAACAACTTCATTATGTTGTTGAACAACCCCTGAACCTGCTTGAGGTGAAGGACCAGTACGACTTCAAAGTCAACCTGGACGGCGGTGGAATGACCGGTCAGGCCGAGGCACTGCGACTGGCCATATCCAGGGCCCTTATCAAGGTGAATCCCGAGTACAAAGCTGCTCTCAGGGCCGAAGGTTTCGTTACCCGTGATCCACGTGTGATTGAACGTAAGAAACCCGGTCAGCCAAAAGCAAGGAAGAGGTTCCAGTTCAGCAAGCGTTAAAAGAGTTTTTCTATACTTAATCATTGCGAAACCGGCAGGACTCCCGTCAGGGGCTACCTGCAGGTTGACCAGCAAAAATTAATAAAAATGCCAAAAACAAGTTTTAAAGAATTACTGGATGCAGGTGTGCATTTTGGCCACCTGAAAAGAAAGTGGAATCCCGCCATGGCTCCTTATATATTTATGGAGAAAAACGGAATCCATATCATTGATCTCAACAAGACAGAGATAAAACTGAACGAAGCAGCTGCGGCCATGAAGCAGATTGCAAAAAGTGGACGCAAGATTCTTTTCGTCGCCACAAAGAAACAGGCAAAGGAGATTGTTGCGGAAAAAGTGAAAAACATCAACATGCCTTATGTAACCGAGCGCTGGCCCGGTGGCATGCTCACCAACTTCCCCACCATCAGGAAAGCTGTCAAGAAAATGTCCGCTATCGATAAAATGGCTATAGACGGAACATTTGATACACTATCCAAACGTGAAAGGCTCCAGATTACCCGTCAGCGCGCCAAGCTGGAGAAAAACCTTGGATCCATAGCTGATCTGACCCGTCTTCCAGCAGCCATGTTCATAGTTGACGTACATAAAGAGTATATTGCCGTTCGCGAAGCCAACAGGCTCAATATTCCGGTTTTCGCCATGGTTGATACGAACTCGGATCCCCGCAATATTGATTTTCCGATTCCCTCCAATGATGATGCTTCTAAATCAATCTCCCTGATCATTGATTTTGTTACCGAGGCAGTTGCTGAGGGCTTGAACGAAAGAAAGATGGAGAAAGAGAAGGACGCTGCCGAGTCTAAAGCAAAGAAAGCCAAAGCCGCCGCAGAAGCAACTGAAGCGAAGGCCAAACAACCCGGGGAGAAACAGGCAGAGAAAAAGAGCGAATCTTCAAAAGCTGAGAAAAAGAGCGAACCTTCAAAGGCAGAGAAAAAGAGCGAGCCTTCAAAGGATCTGAGCGAAGAGAAGAAAGAGGAGATAGGGGAAACTGCAGCTGTAACCGCAGATAACACCAAAAAGGCAGAATAATATCCCCCCTGAAAGTTAACAGCAGACAATAACCGTATTAAAAGAAATAGAAATGGCTGATATTAAAGCAGCAGATGTTCAGAAATTAAGGAAAGCTACCGGCGCTGGTATGATGGATTGTAAAAAAGCACTTCAGGAAGCTGAAGGTGATTTTGACAGGGCTGTTGAAGTGATCCGTAAAAAAGGACAGGCCATTGCCAACAAGCGTTCCGACCGAGAAGCCAGCGAAGGTAATGTACAGGCAAAAGTAGCGGGTACTTATGGTGCCTTGATCTCACTGAACTGCGAAACTGATTTCGTAGCAAAAAATGAAGATTTTGTGGCATTTGCCGATTCTATCCTGGATCTGGCAGTAAAAGAAAAGCCAGACGACCTGGAAGCTTTGAAAGCGTTGGATATGGGTGGCAAATCAGTTGCTGATGTAATCATGGAAAAGTCCGGAACCATCGGTGAAAAACTGGAACTCGCCTATTTTGATTTTGTGGAAGCTGAAAAAGTTCAGGCATATAATCACTTCGGCAACAACCTGGCAACCCTGGTTGGATTTAATAAAGCTGGTGTGGAAGAGCAGGTGGCCAAAGATGTGGCCATGCAGATTGCAGCCATGGCTCCGATTGCCATTGATAAAAATGATGTACCTGCCGAAACCATTGAACAGGAGAGAAAAATTGGTCGCGAAAAGGCCCTGCAGGAAGGGAAACCCGAACATATTGTGGACCGTATCGCAGAAGGGATGGTCAACAAGTTCCTCAAAGAGAATACCTTGTTGAACCAGGACTTCACCAAGGATTCAAAAAAGAGTGTCGGTCAATATATCAAAGAAGCTGATAAAGAGCTTCAGGTAACCGCATTTAAAAGGTTTTCCGTGAAATAACCTGAAAATAATTGTTGTTTGTAAAGAGGCTGTATCAAAAGATACGGCCTCTTTTTCGTTATATCTGCTCGTCGCTTAATTTCTTTGCTCTGCAAATAAATGCAGGCTTCCTCGCAGGTATAACTTTCAAAGAGGTTCTTTTATACATCCTCTTTTTTATTTCTTACTTTTAAGGCAAAACACACCGT
>JANTFK010000201.1 GCA_024763595.1 Bacteroidales bacterium
GATTTTCGGGATGTTTGCCACATTCGTAACAGGCGCCCTCAGTTTCCATCTTGTGGGTCTGAAACCCGACCTGGGAGCACTGGTTGCCGGAATGCTCATGGTTGGTCATAAGCGATCGAAGGAGCTTTATGACAGGATGATGAGTTATAAGGATTTTTTCCTGATCGCATTTTTTATGAGTATTGGATTGTCAGGGATCCCCGGGTGGAATCATGTGGCCATTGCTGCCTTTCTGATCCTTTTTGTGAACTTCAAGGGAGGCCTGTTGCTACTGCTGCTTTCAAGGTTTAAGATCAGGGCCCGCACCGCCTTTCTCACTTCATTAACACTGGGTAACTACAGCGAGTTTGCGCTTATCACAGGTGTCGTGGGGGTTCAAATGGGGCTTATTCCGGATGAATGGATCCTGATCATGGCTGTTGCCATGTCATTTTCATTTCTTATTGCATCCCCGGTGAACCACTGGGCACACAATATTTTTGACTTCTTTAAGCCGATGGTCACCCGGTTAAACAGAAACATTGACTATGTGGATCAGGAACCCTGTAATTTTGGAAATGCCACCTATATGATTGTCGGCATGGGAGAGATCGGCCTTGCTGCTTACAGATACCTTACGGAGATCAGGAAGATTGAAGTACTGGGGATTGACTATAACCATGATTTGATCGAAGATCTTAAAACAAAAGGGATCAATGTTACCTGGGGAGATGCAACAGACAGCGTGCTCTGGGAAAACGCTGATGTAACAAATCTTGAGATGGTATTATTTACCATGGATGATCATCCCAGCACGATGAATTCTGTGAAAGAGATAAAGAAGATAAAGCCCGGTAGTTTTAAAATAGGTGTCATCAGTCATTACCCGGACGAATCTACAGCTTTCAGGAATCTGGACGTAGACTACATCTATGATTATCGCCATCGGCTGGGCCGGGAGTTTGCGGAGGGACTTGAGCTGTCTAAAAAGTAAAAAATGTAATTTAGAACAGGCGATTCCATTTTCAATATTAACGAATACCTTACCAGGATGAAAAAGAGAACGATCATTTACCTTTTGCTTGCCGTTACAGCAATCATTGTCACGGCCCGTCCGGCTCTCAGTCAGCCGGAACATGACCATCACCAGCGCTATTATCCCGAGTCGGACCCGCTGGTGCTTGCCAAACTGGAGCAGTGGCAGGACCTGAAATTCGGTCTCCTCATGCACTGGGGGACATACAGCCAGTGGGGGATCGTGGAATCGTGGTCCATTTGTCCTGAAGACTATCCGTGGTGCCGGCGTACTACAGGTGAGACCCCGGATGATTATTTTGCCTATAAAAAAGCGTATGAAAACCTGATCAGCACTTTCAACCCGGTGGACTTCGATCCTTCCAGGTGGGCAAAAGCCGCAGCCGGAGCAGGGATGAAATATGTGGTTTTCACCACCAAGCACCACGACGGGTTCTGTATGTGGGATACCCGGGAGACAGATTACAAGATCACCGGTGAGGCCTGTCCTTTCCACCTGGATGAAAGAGCCGATGTGACCATGGAGATTTTCAAAGCTTTCCGGGAGCAGGGACTGTGGACCGGTGCCTATTTTTCCAAAGCCGACTGGCACAGTGAATACTATTGGTGGCCCAACTTTCCACCGCGTGACAGGAATGTCAATTATGATCCGGAGGCTTATCCCGGGCGCTGGGAGAATTTCATTCGCTTCACCCATAACCAGATCATGGAATTGTTGACCTCCTACGGGCAGGTGGATATCCTCTGGCTTGACGGCGGATGGGTCGCAAAGCAGAGCCCGGAGGAAATCAGGGGATTTTATAACAGGCAGACCGGGGATGCGGCAACCGGTTTCCTGAAAGGCACTATTGTGAACCAGGATATCCGGATGGATGAACTGGTTAAGAAGGCCCGCAGCAAGCAGCCCGGTCTGATCGTGGTGGACCGTGCGGTTCCCGGCCCCAACCAAAATTACCTTACTCCCGAAAACCAGGTCCCTGATCAGGCCATTCCCTATCCCTGGGAATCCTGTATCATAGCCGGTGGTGGCTGGTCTTGGGTAGCTCCTGAAAAGGCCAGGTACAAATCAACCCGGGAGGTGGTGCATCTGCTTGCGGATATCGTTTCAAAGGGTGGGAACCTGCTCCTGAATATAGCTCCGGGCCCCCACGGGGAATGGCATCCCCAGGCATATACGTTGCTGGAAGGGGTAGGGCAGTGGATGAAGGTGAATGCGGAAGCGATCTATGGAACCCGGGCCATCGCTCCATACAGGGAGGGGAATATTTGCCTGACCCAAAAGGATGACAATATTTACGCCATTTATCTGGCTGGTGCGGATGAAACCCGTCCACCGTCCGTTATATCGCTGGAAAAGGTGCAAACCACACCCCTGACGAAAATTACCATGCTTGGTTCGACAGGCACATTGAAATGGAAGCCGGAAGGAAACGGGATCTCAGTGAAGATCCCGGAAAGCATCCGTAACCATCCGGCCAGTCAGTATGCCTGGGTATTGAAGATCAGCAACTGACAATAATTTATATTATATTCACTGGAAGAATTACCGTGAGCATTAAACACATAAAATATTTTCCATGATGAATACTTCACTGAAGAGAAGAACATTTCTGAAGACAACTGCTGCAGGTGCTTTTGGACTGACAGTTTTAGGCCCCGCTGCTCTCTCCTCCTGTAGTACTGTTGACAGGAAAAGCATGGGCGTCGGGTTGCAGCTCTATACCATCAGGGATGCCATGGCTGCGGACCTGCATGGATCGCTCAGGAAAGTATCCGATCTTGGATACAAATATGTTGAACTGGCCAGTTATGCAGATGGTAAATTCTATGGATATACCCCTGAAGAATTCAAAAAGATCGTTGAGGACCTGGGAATGGAAGCAATCAGCAGCCACACACAGGTTGAAGCTGCGGGTATTTCCCTGGACAATGCAAAAATTATGACGGAAGCCCACGCTGCCCTTGGTGTTCAATATTGTATCCAGCCCTGGGTTGAAGAGGCGGACCGGAACATAGAATCATACAAAAAGATGGTTGGGGACTGGAACGAAGTAGGAGGTATCATGAAGCAGGCGGGAATCCGGTTTGGTTACCACAACCACAACTTCGAATTCAAGAGTGTGGACGGGATTGTTCCCTATTACGATATCTTTATGAAGGAGATGGATCCGGATCTGATTACCATGGAACTGGACATTTTCTGGGCCAGTAAAGCGGGACAGGATCCCGTGGAGATGTTTCACAACTATCCGGGACGGTTCCGGCTCTTACATGTAAAAGACATGTATACCAGGGAGGCGCCCTTTTTCGATGTAATAAAGGATGATATTGCACCTGTCGGGGAGGGGGTCATCGACTTCAAAACTATTTTTGCTGTAAAAGAGGTTGCAGGCATGAAACACTTTTTCGTTGAGGATGACAACCAGGGTAACGGAAAACCATTTGAGGCCCTGGAAACCAGCATCCATAACCTAACAACGGATATTCTGGTTTAATTGGCCGGAAATATCTTTTGCTTTTCCAGGTAGTTGATGATACGGTCCAGGTTCTCCCTGGCCGGGTCACAGGTCAACGCTGCATCCGATGGTTTTTCGTAAGGTATATCCACGCCGGGCAGTCCGGAGATCTTGCCCTCATCTGCCAGCTTGTAGAGTTCGGGCTTATTGTTCCTGCAATATTCCAGGTCAGAAGTCATGTGGATCAGATGGAACCTTTCCTTACCGATGATCTCTGCCACCTGATTCCGTACATTCTCGTCGGGTGAGATAAACGAACAAACAGCCAGGATTCCCTGATCATTCAGGATCCGGCAGATATGAGCCACCCTTCTCAGGTGTTCTGTACGGTCGGCAGGAGAAAAGTCAAGTTCCCTGGAGAGGCCCGAACGGATGGTGAATCCATCGATCAGGACCAGTGTTGCGCCCAGGTCGAACAATCTTCTTTCCAGCGAATAGGCCAGGTCGTTCTTGCCTGAACCATGCATGCCGGTGATCCAGAGTGTGGCCCCCTTCTGGTTGTACCTTCTCAGATATTCATTCCTCTCTATCAGCCCCTGCCCGTGTTTAATTTTAAGTTTGGCTTCGGAAGTGATCGTGGAGGGCAGATCTTTAGGATCCAGTTTGTCAATGATCATCCCCACCGCGCTTGTATTGTTGGTCAGCGGATCGATCAGGATAAACGAACCGGTCTGCCTGTTTCTTTTATACCGGTCGAAAAAGAGGGGTTTGGAACTGGTGATAATCACCCTGGTTATTTCATTCAGCGCCATTTCCTGCACTTCGGTTTTTTCCAGGGTATTTACATCCACTTTGTACCTGATCCTGTCGATGCGTGCCCGGGTGGTCCGGGTGGTATGTTTAATAAAGAACTGGGTGGACATATCAAGTGGTTCTTCGTTCATCCATACCAGCATGGCTTCAAAATGGCGTTCGATCCTGGGAAGGTTATCGGGATGGACCAGCATTTCACCCCGGGAAATATCTATTTCATCTTCCAGGGTTAATGTAACGCCCTGTGGCGTGAATGCACTTTCCAGGTCACCGTCATAAGTGATGATGCGTTTCACCCTGGAAATTTTGCGGGAGGGAAGCGCCATAACCGTATCGCCCTGGCGCACCTCCCCGGATGATATCTTTCCTGAAAATCCCCTGAAATCGAGGTCAGGGCGCAGTACATACTGTACCGGGAACCTGAAATCGTCATAATTATTGTCGCTGCTTACATGGACTGTTTCCAGGAATTCCAGGATACTACTTCCATGATACCACGGCATCCGTTCTGAGATATCCACCACATTGTCACCTTTCAAGGCAGAGATGGGTATGAAGTCCACATCCGGAATATCCAGTTTGGTGACAAAGGCCCTGTAGTCGGCACAGATGGATTCGAACCGTTCCCGGTCGTAATTGACCAGGTCCATTTTATTGACGGCCAGTACCACGTGTTTGATCCCCAGCAATGATACAAGGTAGGTGTGCCTCCTGGTCTGGGTGATGACACCTTTCTGTGCATCCAGCAAAATGATGGCCAGGTTGGCTGTAGATCCCCCTGTAATCATATTACGGGTATACTGCTCATGTCCGGGTGTATCGGCAATGATGAACTTACGTTTATTGGTACTGAAGTAACGGTAGGCCACATCGATGGTGATCCCCTGCTCGCGCTCCGCCTTCAGGCCATCCAGTAACAGGGCATAATCGATCTCTCCGCCGGCATGGCCCTCTTTTACGCTCTCTCTTTTCAGGGCGTCAAGCTGGTCCTCATAAAGCTTTTTGCTGTCGAAAAGGAGCCGCCCGATAAGGGTGGATTTCCCATCATCCACCGAGCCCGCTGTTAAAAACCTCAGCAGGTCCTTTTTTTCATCCCGGTTCAGGAATTCCTGTATATCCAGTTTATTGTCTGGTTGTTGTATCATAATTGTCTAAATGTCACAGTGCTTAAAAATAACCCTCTCTCTTTTTCTGTTCCATGGAGGCTTCCTGGTCAAAGTCAATTACCCTTGTGGTTCTTTCCGAAACTTTGGCAATCATCATCTCTTCAACGATCTTTTCAAGGGTATCTGCCTCCGATTCAATGGCCCCGGTGAGGGGATAGCAACCCAGGGTACGGAACCGGACCATCCTCATTTCAGCCCGCTTCCGCAATTCTTCAGGCATCCTTTCATCATCTACCAGGATCAGGTTTCCTTCATGTTCAACAACCGGCCGCTCTTTGGCAAAATAGAGGGGGACGATGGTGATCTTCTCAAGCCGGATATACTGCCAGATGTCCAGTTCGGTCCAGTTGGAGATAGGAAAGACCCGGATCGATTCCCCTTTGTGTACCCGGGCGTTGTAGTTGTCCCAGAGTTCGGGCCGCTGATTTTTCGGGTCCCACTGGTGGTACTTGTCCCTGAATGAGTAAATGCGCTCCTTTGCCCTGGACTTCTCTTCATCCCTCCTGGCTCCTCCAAAAGCAGCGTCAAATTTATATTTACTTAAACCTTCCAGCAGTGCCTGTGTCTTCATGACATCTGTGTGGACCTTACTGCCATGGGAAAAGGGTCCGATGCCCTTCTCAAATCCATCTTTGTTGTAATGCACGATCAGATCCCAGTTCTTCTCAGCGGCATAATTATCCCGGAAATTGATCATCTCGCGGAATTTCCATTTGGAGTCAATATGCATCAGGGGGAAAGGTACTTTGGCCGGATAGAAGGCTTTTTCGGCCAGACGGACCATCACAGATGAGTCCTTTCCAATGGAGTAGAGCATCACCGGATTTTCAAATTCGGCTGCTACCTCCCTGATGATATGAATGGCTTCTGCCTCTAATTCCCTCAGGTTTGTCAGTCTGTAATCTTCCATGTTCTATGCAGTGGATTTAATTGGGGCGAAAAATTAAGAAATCTATCGCTTATTTCATACCTTTATTTGATAGTAATGGCGAATAACACTATAGAAATATCTTT
>JANTFK010000202.1 GCA_024763595.1 Bacteroidales bacterium
ATGCCATATCTAACGGCACCGGTGACGGATTGAGGCTGGCTGTAAATGTAGGGGCCATGTTGCTGGTGTTTATTGCCTTTATTGCTTTTGCAAATTATATTTTTCTGAAAATAGGGGATTGGACCCACATCAATGAGAAGATTACAGTAATAACAGGCGGAAAGTATGATAAACTGAGCCTGGAGTTTATCCTGGGCTATGCACTTTCTCCGTTGATGTGGTTGATTGGTGTGGCCCGTGAGGATATCACCCTGGTTGGGTCCCTGTTGGGGAAGAAGCTGATTTTAACTGAATTTGTAGCGTACATCGATCTGGCGGACATGAAATCCCTGGGGTCATTTTCCGATACAAAGTCCATTGTAATGTCGGTCTATATGTTATGCGGGTTTGCCAATTTTGCCTCCATCGGTATCCAGATCGGGGGGATCGGGGCGCTGGCACCCGGCCGAAGGGTATTATTGGCACAATTCGGCATGCGGGCTTTGCTGGCCGGCACACTGGCTTCGCTGCTTTCAGCCACCATAATTGGGGTGTTACTGGGATAGAGATGGAGGAAAAGGGTAAATATTCTTATGATTTTTCAGACCAGGTAATACTGGTGGTTGAGGATAATCCCATGTCCTTTAAACTTATTTCTGCCATTCTTTCCCAGGTCAAAGCAACCATTGTCCATGCCAGCAATGGCAGGCAGGCCATTGAGGCATGTGAAGCGGGCGACCATTTTGATCTGATCCTGATGGATATGCAGATGCCTGAAATGAACGGATTAGAAGCCACACGGGAGATCAAGCGTATTCGTCCGGAAATGAAAATTGTGGCAACCACAGCCAATATCTATGGCGAGGATGAAGAAGCGTGCAGGGAGGCAGGGTGTGACGGGTTTGTAACGAAACCTTTGAAGTTCCGGAAGCTGTATGAAGTGATGCAATCATTTTTTGATCAGCAAGCCTAGGGAGGAGATGGTGCCTGCCATAGCCATAGCCATGCTCTTGATCCTTATCTATGGTGTGCTGATCTTTATTCTGGCATACGGCCTTTCCGGTCTGAAAAGATGCAACAGGCAGAAACCTTCACGTGCCGTTCCGGTTGTCATCATTGTGCCGTTCAGGGATGAACAGGACCATATTGCGGATCTGGCGCATGATCTGCTGGCCCAGGTATATCCGGAAGAGCAGATGCAGGTGGTTTTTGTGAATGACCATTCAAGGGATGATTCCAGGAAATTACTGGAAACTGTTATTGCCGGAAGAGAAGGATTCAGTTGTCATGATCTGCCCCCGGACAGAACCGGAAAAAAGGATGCGTTGCAGTTCGGAATGGAACTTACAGCCGGCGACTGGATCATTCAGACAGATGCGGATTGCCGGATAGGCCCTTATTTTATTGCTTCTCATATGGCCCATCTGGAGAGCTATCCGGCCGACCTGGTTGCCGGCCTGGTCACGACCGGAGAGGGACCGGCAAAACCTGCATCGGTGTTTGAAAGGCTTGATCTCCTGGGACTGGTAGGAGCCGGTGCCGGTTCGTATTATTATAAGCGTCCCATGATGTGTAATGGTGCAAACCTGCTTTATTCCAGGTGGCTTTATGAGCAGAGCCGCCTGTTTGATCCGTACGACAATGTAGCATCGGGCGATGATATGTTTCTGATGATCGGAGCCCGTAAACTGGGCAGGGTGATCTCGTTTAACCCGGCGCCTGAAGCTGTGGCAGTGACCTCTCCTGCATCCGGATTCGGGACAATCTTCAGGCAGCGGATACGGTGGGGGGCAAAATCTGTACATTACCGTATGTGGGATATTCAGCTGCTTGCAGTAGCGGTTACCATGGCCAATCTTGCACTTCTCTGGCTCTTTATCCGGATGTTTGTTTATCCCGCTTCCTGGCCCTGGATGCTGGGCGCATGGGCATTGAAGACGGGGGCCGATTTTTTGATGCTTTACAGGATTACCGGACTTACCGGCCAACGAAAAAGCCTGTGGTATTTTCTGCCTGTTTCCATTTTCTATTACATCTATTTTCCGGTGGTGATAGCAGGTATGCTGCTGGTACGACCACGTTGGAAGCATGTGACCACCGGGAAGCCCGTCCGGAATAAAGCTATGTGAGCCTCCTGCGTTGTATCAGCTTGTGAATAAAGAAAAAGTAAATGGCGATATAGATAATCACCATGGTCAGGTTCAACCAGGCTGGCAGTCCTTTTGGAAGGATATTGAGCGTTGTCTCATCCAGGGGCTCGCCGCTGTTCATTTTTCGCTGAAAGATCTCAATCAGGTCGGGCGGGGGAGTCAACCGGGTGATGGTTCGGAAAGGCAGGTACCATTTTGCTTCATGATTTCTGAGCAGCAGAAAGAGCACAGGGTCCACGAATACCCGCATGGCAAGGAACGTGAGCAATGAGAGGGCCGTATGCCTGATAAGGAGAGCGATCAGCAGTCCCGCCGACATGTATGCAAAGGAAGAGATCATATAATAACCAAGAACCCAGGCGTTTTCCATGGCAATTTTGAACGTCAGCTTGTAACTGTAGATGAGCCCGAGCGTCAGTGAAGTGACTCCCAGCAGCAGCGTGGCGAATAGCGCCAGCACAACGATCAGGATCAGTTTCTGCAGCAGCAGGTCGGTCCGGCTCAGGCCAAAGGCCACCTGGGTTTTAAATGTATGATCGTTAAACTCTTTGGTAGTGATCATAATGATAATCATGGCCAGCAGGGCATTGTAAGGTTCCGTTACCCAGGTGAGAAACAGCCAGACATTGGGAAAACGGAAGAGATCGCTCAGTGAGATTACAGGAATCTCTTTGTCCACTGCCGGATAGATCAGTAACCCCAGGGCAAAAGCAACAAAATAGATACCCAGCGTAATCCTGAAGGGATTATAATTGAGCAATTTTATCTGTTCAATATGGAGTAATTTGCGCATCCTGACTTTTTATTCCTCTTTGACCAGTTCCAGAAATTGTGATTCAAGGCTTCTTTTTCTGCTTAATATATGATGTATCACCCGTTTATTTGAGAATGCAAATGCATTGATCTCTGCAGGTGTAACCCGGTCATTCAGTGTCACCACAAGCAATCCGTTTTCCAATTCGATCGCTTTGGTGAGCGTTGATTTTTCCAGCAGTGTTTTAAGGGCCGCATTGTCGTCACATGAAATTTCAATGATCTCTTCTTCTGCCAGTAACTCTTTTACCGGACCACTGGCCAGCAATTCCCCTTTTTTTAATATGGCTACGTTGCTGCAAATCTTTTCCACCTCATTCAGGATATGGGAAGCGAGGATCAGTGTTTTGCCCATGGCCACCTGCTCAATGACAAGCTCCCGAACCTCTGCGATCCCTTCAGGATCCAGTCCGTTGGTTGGTTCATCCAGGACAAGTACACGGGGGTCGCCCAGTAACGCTGCCGCAATGCCCAGCCGCTGTTTCATCCCCAGGGAAAGGGTGGAAAACCTGGACCGGCGCCTTTCATACAAGCGTGCAGTTTCAAGCACACGGGCGATATCTCCATATGCGATTCCCTTTATATCGCAAATGATACGCAGATTCTTCTCAAGGTTCAGGTAAGGGTAGAAATGGGGGGTCTCAATGAGCGAACCAATGTGCTTTCTCCGGGAGGCTTCCGGTTTCTTTTCGAACCAGCTGAAGCTCCCCTCATCCTGGTGGATGATCCCTGTGACAATGGAAAGGGTGGTGGTCTTGCCGCTTCCGTTGGGTCCAAGGATCCCATAAGCCTGCCCTTCCGAAATAGTCAGGTTCAGATTTTGAATGGCTCTTATCTTATGGTAGGATTTGGATAATCCCCGGATAGTCAGGATATCCTTCATATTAATTGGCTAGTTCCGAAAAGAATTTGATGCGTACCAGGCGGATCTCCTCTTCGCTGAAATACTCCTCACCAAGCTCCGCCAGTGCTTCATCGATGGATTCGGTCTCCGCCTCCCTGAAATATTCATATATCTCCTCCAGCTTCTCATCGTCCATGATCTCTTCCAGGTAATAATCGATGTTAAGTTTGGTGCCTGAACTCACGATTGCCTCTATTTCATCAATCAATTCCATGATGTCAAGGTTCTTGGCATTTGCAATATCATCAAGTGATAGTTTCCGGTCAATGCTCTGGATGATATAAACCTTGACTCCCGATTTGTTTACAACCGATTTCACCACCATATCCTGTGGACGGATGATATCCTTCTCATCTACGTACTCCTGTATGACATCTACGAACTCTTTCCCGTACTTCTTAGCTTTTCCTGCACCAACACCTACTATATTGTGAAGTTCTTCCAGCTTGACAGGATATTGAATGGCCATATCCTCCAGCGAGGGATCCTGAAAAATTACAAATGGTGGCAAACTCAGCTTTTTGGCCATCTTCTTCCTGAGGTCCTTCAGAATATGAATGAGCTCCTCATCTACCGCACCTGTTCCTCCACCACCGGCGGCAATCTCTTCTTCCGGAACGCTGTCGTAATCATGATCCTGTGTCAACATCATCGAATATGGTTTCTCAATAAAATCATGACCGGATTTGGTCAGTTTCAATAAACCGTAATTCTCAATATCCTTTGTTATCAATCCTGCCACCAGGGCCTGCCGGAGTACCGCGTTCCAGAACTTCACATCCTTCTCTTTACCAGCACCAAAGTATTCCGAGTGGTGATGCTTATATGTTTTCACTGCACTTGTGGCAATTCCGGATAAAATGTTTGCGATATGCTCCGATTTAAATTTTTCCTTGACCCCTAAAATAGTTTTTAAACTTAAAACCAGGTAAGATTTCCCTTCAAATTTTTCTTTCGGATTTAAACAATTATCGCAGTTGTTACAATCCTCCTCCATCTGTTCCCCAAAGTAGTTGAGCAGGAGCTTTGGGCGGCATACGGAAGATTCGGCAAAGGCTACGGTTTCCATCAGGAGCTGGTTACCGATTTCCTGTTCGGCAACCGGCTTCCCCTGCATGAATTTCTCCAGCTTTTGAATGTCCTTGTAGCTATAGAAAGTAATGCATTTTCCCTCGCCCCCGTCCCTTCCGGCCCTTCCGGTTTCCTGGTAATATCCCTCCAGGCTTTTGGGAATATCATAGTGGATCACGAACCGTACATCAGGCTTATCGATCCCCATCCCAAAAGCGATGGTGGCTACGATCACATCCACCTCTTCCATCAGGAACTGGTCCTGGTTGGAAGATCGTGTCATTGCGTCCATCCCGGCATGGTAGGGTAAAGCTTTAATACCATTTACTGTCAGGGTTTCAGCCAGTTGTTCAACCTTTTTTCTGGAGAGACAATAGATAATACCCGATTTACCCTGGTTGGAAAGGATAAACTTGATGATCTCTTTCGTGGCATTTACCTTGGGCCTGATCTCATAATAAAGGTTATGCCTGCGGAAAGAGGACTTAAATACATTCGCTTCCAGCATATCCAGGTTTTTTTGAATATCATGCTGGACCTTTAGCGTGGCCGTGGCAGTCAGTGCGATAATCGGAGCCGAACCGATCCTGTTGATAATGGGTCTGATACGCCGGTATTCCGGCCGGAAATCATGCCCCCATTCTGAAATGCAGTGTGCCTCATCAATGGCATAGAAGGAGATATTCACCTTTTTCAGGAATTCGATATTCTCCTCTTTTGTGAGGCTCTCGGGAGCCACATAAAGGAGCCGCGTACGCCTGTCAATTACATCCTTCTTCACCCTGGCAATGGCATTTTTAGTGAGAGAGGAGTTCAGAAAATGTGCTACTCCGTCGTCCAGGCTGAAGCTCCGCATAGCATCTACCTGGTTTTTCATCAGAGCGATCAGGGGTGAGATCACGATGGCGGTTCCCTCTTTGATGAGTGCCGGTAACTGGTAACAGAGGGATTTCCCGCCACCTGTTGGCATGAGTACAAACGTATCATTACCCCTGAGGACATTGGTGATTATCTCCTCCTGGGTCCCCTTAAAGCTGTCAAAACCAAAAAACTTCTTAAGATTTTCGTATAATATCTCTTGGATATTCTCCATTTTTCCCGAAATCTGAAGTAACTAAAGATAGCATAATTTAAATTCGGTTTCAAGGGGCTCATTTTTTTTTTATTACTTTGCACATTCTCAAAAAAGCAGATCATGACCAAAAACAATGAAGCGGAGATGTCTTTCCTTGAGCATCTTGAGGTGATGCGCTGGCATCTCTTGCGCTCCATTGTGGCGATTGTGATCATGGCCCTTACAGCTTTTGTTTTTAAGGAGATCGTTTTTGATAAAGTGATCCTTGCACCCAAGGAACCCCCGTTCCCAACCAATCGCTGGTTATGCCAGCTGGGGGATTACCTGGGTCTGAAGCGTCTTTGTATCAATTCAGATCCATTCACCCTGCAAACGGTTAAAATGGCCGAGCAGTTCTCCATGCACATTATTGTTTCGCTGGTGGTGGGAATCATTGTGGCTTTCCCTTATATCTTCTGGGAGTTCTG
>JANTFK010000203.1 GCA_024763595.1 Bacteroidales bacterium
AAAATTATATAGCAACATATAAGTAAACAGTTATGAAAGCAGTGCTTTTAGCAGGGGGATTTGGAACCAGGATCAGTGAGGAAAGCGGTATCAGGCCCAAACCCATGGTGGAGATCGGTGGAATGCCAATTTTATGGCATATCATGAAAACTTATTCCCATTACGGGATCAACGATTTTATTATTTGCCTGGGGTATAAGGGATATATGATCAAGGAGTATTTTGCAAACTATTTTCTCTATGTTTCAGATGTCACTTTTGATCTTAAATACAACTCCATGTCGATCCATAATGATCAGTCGGAGCCCTGGAAGGTCACGTTAATTAATACCGGGCTTCATACCATGACCGGTGGACGGTTAAAGCGTGTCCGGGAGTATATAGGAAAAGAAACTTTCTGCATGACCTATGGAGATGGTGTCACTGATGTGAACATTGAAGAGCTGATACAATTTCACAGGGAACAGCAAACAATAGCCACATTAACAGCGGTCCAGGAACCGGGTCGATTTGGTTCGTTTACCCTGGGTGAGGACCAGGTCAGGGTTAAAAACTTCCGGGAGAAGGTAAAGGATCATGACTCTGCCTGGATTAACGGTGGCTATTTTGTGCTTGAACCTGAAATTTTCGATTTTATTGATGATGATTCAACTGTATTTGAAAGAGGACCCATGGAGAAATTATCCAGGAATGACAACCTGAGTGCATTTCAACACCGTGGTTTCTGGATGCCCATGGATACCCTGAGAGATAAAAATGTACTTGAAGAGTTGTGGAATAGTGAAAAACCGCCATGGAAAGTCTGGTAAATATCTTGATATACAAAGCATAGACCAATGAAGGAGGATCTGTTTAACGTTTATTCCGGGAAAAGGGTCCTTGTTACAGGACATACAGGTTTTAAAGGGGGATGGCTCAGCCAGTGGCTGCTATCCCTGGGGGCCGAGGTTTACGGCATTGCCCTTCCACCCGAAGGATCTGTTTCTTTATTCGGGCAGTTGCACCTGGAAGACCACCTTCATCATCAGATCTGTGATATCCGCAGATTTGAACCATTGAAAGAACTCCTGTCGGAAATCCGTCCGGATATGATCTTTCACCTGGCTGCTCAGCCACTTGTGAGGGAGTCCTACAACATCCCTCTTGACACCGTTGAGACCAATGTGATGGGCACACTTCACCTGCTGGAGGCGGTTCGCACATTGAAGCTATCCACATCCATTGTGGTGATCACATCCGACAAGAGTTACGAAAACAAGGAGTGGATGTTTGCATACCGCGAGAATGATCCCATGGGGGGATATGATCCCTATTCAGCCAGCAAAGGTGCCTGTGAGGTATTAACTGCATCCTGGAGGCGTTCATTTTTTAATCCCCTGGATTTTGACAATCACGGAGTAAAACTTGCCACAGTCAGGGCCGGGAATGTGATTGGAGGAGGAGACTGGGCCAAAGACAGGATTGTCCCCGACTCTATACGTTTTTTACTGGCCGGTAACACAATAGAAGTGCGAAATCCAATGGCAACCAGGCCCTGGCAACATGTGCTGGAGCCGCTTGGCGGCTATCTTTTACTGGGAGAAAAACTTCTCGGTATAACAAGTAAAGAGGATTTGCTAACATTCTGTTCTGCATTTAATTTTGGCCCTTTGATTGGCTCAAACAAGACAGTGGAGCGACTGGTCAACGAGGTAATTAAGGTATGGGGCAGTGGCTCCTGGACGTACGAAAAGCAGCATGCGGTTCATGAAGCATCAAAACTCAATCTTACCATTGACAAAGCATTTCATTTGCTTGGATGGTATCCGGCCTGGGATTTTGCGGAAACCATTAAACGGACCGTTAAATGGTACCGGACCTACCGGGATGATCCATCTGCGATACCGGACCTTACACTGCGGCAGATCAATGATTATAGCGAAGCATTCAAGTTGATTTATTAAATATTATATGATTATGCAATTTACCAAATCACTCCAGATCCAGAAAAAGTTCAACGATACGATCCCGGGTGGGAGCCACACCTATGCCAAAGGCGATGATCAGTTCCCGGAGTTTATGCCCCCTTATATTGAGAAAGGCAAAGGATGTCATGTCTGGGATATTGACGGGAATGAATTTATTGAATATGGAATGGGATTGAGAAGCGTTACGCTCGGGCATGGTTTTGAACCCATCGCAGAAGCAGCCTGTAAGCAAATGCATCTGGGAAATAACTTTGTGCGTCCGGCAAAAATCGAACTGGATTGTGCGGAGGAGTTTTTGAGTGTCATTGACGGAGCAGATATGGTCAAGTTTTCAAAAGATGGGTCAGATGCCACAAATGGTGCTGTTAAACTGGCCCGCGCGCATACAGGAAGGGATCTGGTGGCGGTTTGTGCCAATCATCCGTTCTTTTCTGTGGACGACTGGTTTATTGGTTCGACACCCATGTCAGCAGGCATTCCGGATGTTGTTAAGCAGATGACTGTCAAGTTCTTTTATAATGATATCGAGAGTGTTGAGAAGATGTTTGCAGAACATCCCGGCCAGATTGCATGTGTGATTCTCGAGGCCGAGAAGTATACGCCTCCCCAGGATCATTTTCTTCACAAATTAAGGGATATCGCTCATAATAACGGTGCACTCTTTATACTGGATGAGATGATTACCGGATTCAGATGGCATCTTGGCGGTGCTCAGAAGATGTATGACATTGTGCCTGATCTCTCAACATTCGGGAAAGCGCTTGGAAATGGTTTTGCCATTGCTGCTTTGACCGGGAAGCGGGAATTTATGGAACTGGGTGGACTTCATCATAACAAGGAAAGGGTATTTTTAATTTCCACCACTCATGGTGCAGAGAATCATGCCCTGGCTGCAACCATGGCTACCATCAAGTATTATAAAGAGCATGCTGTGATTGAGAGATTAGATGAACAGGGGCGTAAATTGAAGGAGGGAGTGAATAAGGCTGCTACTGATCTGGGTATTTATGACCAAGTGAAGATTATAGGTCCCAATTGTTGTTCGGTCTATACCACAAGTGATCAGGATAGAAAACCTTCCCAGCCATTCAGGACACTGTTTATACAGGAATGTATGAAGCGGGGGCTGTTAATGCCTTCCAGTATTGTTTCTTACTCCCATTCCGACCAGGATATCAGCGAGACCATTGAAAAAATGGCTGAAGCCATGGCAGTGTATAAGAAAGCCCTGGAGGAAGGTGTTGAGAAATATCTGGTAGGAAAGCCGGTTGCACCTGTATTCAGAAAATACAATTAGCATTATATGAATCCATTTGAACTGGCTGAGACAGGCATTGAAGGATGCTTTGAGATCAAGCCCAGGGTTTTTGAAGATCAAAGAGGGCGGTTTGTAAAACTTTTTCACAGGGATTACTTTAATGAACTGGGACTTGAAACGGAATATGAAGAGGAGTACTATTCTGTGTCACCTGCCAGGGTGCTGCGGGGGTTACATTTTCAGGTTCCTCCGAAAGCGCATATTAAACTTGTGAGTTGTGTACAGGGTTCCATTCTCGATGTGGTTTGTGACCTGAGAAAGGAGAGTACCTCCTTTGGCAGGGTATTTACAACCGAACTCTCTTCAGAGCAGGGAACTATGTTATATGTACCTGAAGGATTAGCCCATGGATTCTATGTATTGAGCGAATTTGCTACATTTGTTTCCATGAACTCAAAAAAGTTCGCTCCTGAATGCGATAAAGGCATCAGGTGGGACTCTATACCATTCAACTGGCCCGATAAAGCTCCCATTGTATCTGAAAAAGACAGCGGTATGGTTCCGCTTGAAGAATTCCAAAATCCCTTTTGAATCTGATGAAAATAGAGCATACAAGCCTGGACGGGTGCTACGAGATCTTTCCCTTTCATTTAAAAGACCACCGGGGCCGCTTTGTAAAACCTTATCACAGGGATGACTTCAGGGAAGCGGGGCTGGATCTCACCCTGTCGGAGGAGTTTTATTCTGTCTCAAAAAAAGGTGTCTTAAGGGGAATGCATTTTCAATTACCGCCAAAAGCTACCATTAAGGGTGTGACCTGCCTGGCGGGTTCCATTTTTGATGTGGTTGTGGACCTCAGGGTGGACTCTCCCACATACCGGCATCATTTCTTCGTTGAGTTGAACGCAGAAAAAGGGAACATGCTCTATATTCCGAAAGGATTGGCTCATGGATTTTGCACTTTAAGCGATGAAGCCGTGGTATTATATATGTGTTCAGAGGTTTATTCCCCTGAGCATGATACAGGGATTCACTGGAATTCGGCAGGTATTGCGTGGCCGGTAAAAAATCCGGTTGTCTCGGAAAAAGACGATGAGCTGACAGGATTGGATGAATTTGAATCAACATTCAGATTATAAATAAAATACATTCCAGATTATGATAATTGTAGATACTAAATTAAAGCAGAGGCAAAAAGAGGGTAAACCCATTAAAGCCGGATTTGTTGGAGCCGGAATGATGTCAAAAGCCATTCTGAACCTGATTGAACGAAATATCCCGGGTATGCGGGTGGCTGCTATTTCAAACCGAACTGTGGATAAGGCAAAGGATATTTATGAATTTGCCGGAGTAAATGATATACGCCGGGTCGACTCGGTTAAGTCACTGGATCGTGTTATCAGCAGTGGATCATATGCCATCACCGATGATTATTCCTTGCTTTGTGAGAGCAAAGAACTGGATGTCCTGGTTGATATTACCGGGCATGTTGAATTTGGAGTGGAGCTATTGCTCACTGCTTTTAAGCACGGGAAGGACATTATTACCTTCAACGCAGAGGTGGATTCGACCCTGGGACCCATTCTTTCGGTTTATGCGGATAAGGCAGGGGTCATTTACAGCGGGTCCGATGGAGATCAGCCCGGTGTAACCATGAACCTTTACAGGTTTGTTCAGGGGCTTGGATTAACACCGATGCTTGCAGGAAATATCAAGGGCCTGCAGGATCCATACCGCAACCCTACCACCCAGGAAGAGTTTGCAAAATACTGGGGGATGGGCCCGGAAAAAGCTACCAGCTTTGCTGATGGGACCAAAATGAATATGGAACAGGCCTGTGTGGCCAACTGTACCGGCCTTAAGGTAGCCAAACGTGGCATGCTCGGTTATGAGTTCAGCGGTCATGTGGATGATATGACCGGCATGTACGATTATGAGCAGCTAAAGGAGTTGGGAGGTATCATAGACTATGCCCTTGGAGCAAAGCCCGGTCCGGCAGTATTTATCTATGGTTCAATTGAGGATGAGCTGTCAAGGCATCATCTGGACTACTATAAACTGGGGAAAGGACCCCTCTACAGTTTTTATACACCCTACCATCTCTGTATTTTTGAGGTGCCCACATCCATAGCCAGGGTAGTGGATTTCAATGACCATGTTTTAAAACCACTGGGAGCTCCGGTGGTGGAAGTGATCTCCAAAGCAAAAACCGGTCTGAAAACCGGGGAGATGCTTGACGGCCCGGGTTTCTATACCCTGTATGGTGAATGTGAGAATAATGATATCGTACTACAGGAGAGATTACTGCCCATTGGTCTGACGGAGACCGGCGTAAAACTTAAAAGAGACATTCCTAAAGACCAGGCCCTGACATTTGATGATGTGGAGTTCGATGAAAACCGGATGATCTTTAAGCTCTATAAAGAGCAGATGGAGTATTTCCGAACCACCTAATAAGCCAGGTGCTTCCTGAAGAAAGCGTCCATTTTCTTGTGCGCCAGTATCGATTCCGGCAGTTCTGAATTGATCTCCTGGAAATCATGCCACATGCCTTCATAGAGGTCCAGTTTAACAGAAATACCAGCCTGGTCCATCGCCTGATATAAGCGAATGAAATTACTCAGGAAAATCTCTTTGGTTCCTCCCTGAATTAGTGTTGGAGGGAAGCCTTTGCTGTAATTGGCGTACACTGGTGATACATAAGGACTCCTGTGGTCATCTTCATCGGCGTAAGCAAGGGCGGCCCTACTGAGGGCCATGGGGTAGTTCAGAATAGGATCGGCACTTTTCAGGGTTTCATAAGTATCGCCTGATGGGGTAATGTCTGCCCATGGGGAAATGAGCACAACTGCACCTGGAATACCCATGCCATGATCGCGCATTTTGAGCACAGCACCTGCAGTGAGCGCTCCACCTGCTGAATCTCCATACATACCGATATCACTGAGCTGGAATCCATTGTCTAGCAGGGATTGGACAACTGAGATGATCTGGTCCAGTATTTCAGCTGACCTGGCTCGTGGTGGATTGGTGTAATCGATTGAGATCACACGCATATGAAGCCTGTCTGCAACAGGAACAGACCCCATTAGTGTGCTTCTGGCACTAAATAGCACATAGGCTCCGCCATGACTATATATCAGAATTTTATGATTATCTCTCCAGCCTTTCGGCCTGATGTCCAATACGGGGACACCTCCCATCACGGTATCTATCACGGTGGGATTGTAGCG
>JANTFK010000204.1 GCA_024763595.1 Bacteroidales bacterium
AAACGGTATCGATACACAATTTTAAACTTAACATATTTAATGAAATTCGGTAAGTGTAGTTGCTATTTTTATGAAAATAGGTAAAAAAAAATGCTGAAACAGACACCCGCTGACTGGGAGTTACCGCCAAAAAAAATGTTATCATTCCTGCCTGAAACCTAGAGTTCATTCAGCTTTTAAGGGAATCGGAATATCATAGTTCGTGTTGTTACTGATTGATGATAGGGTGCAAATGGCTTTTTGTTATGAAAGAAGGCACTTTCTCATTTAAGGTATGGGATGGTCAGCGGCCCTTCGGGAAGAATGCAGATACGCGTATTGTTGCCATAGATTTTAATCAGGTCAGGTATCAGTTTGTTTATATCACCTGTAGGTCTTAAAAAAGTTTTCTCTACCATCCGGTCATCCAAAGCGCTGAAGAGATGGACATTGGTTTTCATCAGGATGCTGGCTAATATATAGACCTGCCATGTATCCTGCAGTTGCAGTTCCCTCTCTTTTACAAAATCCATCAGCTTCGCAGCACTATCTACCGAATGAAGGATCGTTTCGAAGTCACTGCCGGTCGGTATGCCATCCCGGCATTCAGATGCGATAACAATGGTGCCCCCCTTTTTTACTACCTGCTCAGCTGCACTCATCCCTTTAACGGACTGGTACAGGTTCAGGTCCAGCGGATAGCCCGAATTGCTCGTTATCACAATATCAAAATATTGATCAACTCCAGCCATGGCAGCATCCTTTGCAAAGGCACATCCCTGTTTATGTGCTTCCCTCAGGTCACCTGCAAATACTCCGGTGATCTCTTTATCTTTGTTCATAGTGACATTGAGCAGGAAAAGCGGAGTGGCCAGTTCGGCAGCTTCTATGATATCCTCCCAGATTGGATTCCCACCGGTCACTCCCCACCTGGTCCCTGCATACTCCAGGTTCCTGATGGAGTGGTTGTAACGAATGGTATCCAGATGGGCCATTCCCGGCATAAGTGCTTTACCTCCCCCGGAGAAACCGGCAAAAAAATGCGGCTCGATAAAACCGGTAAGGATGCGCAGATCATGTTCCATCAACTCTCTGTTGAAGCGGATCCGGTTTCCCGAGGAAGTTGTTCCTGCATAGCGGTACTCTCCGGCCCGGGCAGTATTATTTTGTACGACCCTGTACCGCTCCACAATCTCTTCTCCGAGGATCGTGCATAACTCCCGGTATGTGGCCGGCCAGTGCGTCCCGGTGGCGCAAAAGAGCGTGATATTTTTATCGGGAAGGTGACCCAGTGCTTCCAACAGTGCAGGTAACAGGATGTGATAGGGTGTGGCCCGGGTAATATCGCTGAAAACAATAGCCACCTTCTGGTTTGAACCAACCGATTCTTGAAGGGGTGGATGGTTGATGGGATGAACCAGTGCCTCCCTGACAGCCTGGATCTGATCGGCAAGGCCATGTACATATCCGGGTTCAATCACTTCGGTATGAATATGATCCGGTATCCTTGCAGATAGGCCGGTTTTTCCGTATGCCAGCTTAATTTCCATAGCCCTGTTATATGAGCCCTGGCCCAACCGTGTAAATAAGTATCAACCCGATCAAACCCACAATACCACCTACGATGGCCATGGGGATCAGGTTCCGCCTGATCAACAGGCCCTCCACACCCACAAGTCCGACGGTGGCACATGCAGCAATTACATTGTGAACACAGATCATATTGCCCATGGCTCCCCCAATGTTCTGAAGGCTCACGGTCAGGATGGTGGATATACCCAGCTGTTCGGCAATGGAATACTGGAACAGGGAGAACAGCATATTGGAAACAGTGTTGGAACCTGCCATAAATGATCCCAGGGCCCCCACAAATGAATCCACCAGGGGCCATGTTCCCCGGAAAACACCGGACATGGCAGTGGCCATGGCTATGGGCATTCCTGCAATGCCTTCCGGATTGTTACCCGATTGCATCATAATCCGTACCATGGGTACTGCAAATGCCAGTGCTATCAACGGGTTTTTAATCCTGTGCAGCGCCTCTTTCCAGGCAGCCCCAACCTCCCTTTTCCCCATATTAAACAAAGGGATGGAGAGCAGGGCAACCAGCATGAACGGGATGATCCCCGGATTGTTTAGAGGATCGAACTGTCCGCTTACGGTTGTGTCAAACAGGTTTGTATAACTGATACCTGCCGATTTCACCCACTGGTTGAAAGGAAGGCTTCTGACCCGTGTCAGGACGAGCAACAGTCCGATCAGGATATAGGGTGTCCATGCTTTCAGAATGGAGATTTCCCCTTTTCCGGAGGTGCTTTCCATGGTTATTGAGCCTGTCCAGTTCTGTTCCCATCTCTCTTTTTCCTGGAAATCCCAGCTATTCTCAGGCACCAGGAAACCGGCTCTTGTAGCCGGGATCAGGATAGCCAGGCCGATTAACCCTCCCATAAGGGTTGGAAATTCGGGCCCCAGGAAGATTGCCACCAGCAAATAGGGTCCCACAAAACAGAATCCGGCAAAAAGGGCATAGGGCCAGATGGCCAATCCTTCCCTGATGCTGCGTTTCTCCCCGAAAAAACGGGTCAGCATGGCGACCATGATCAGAGGCAGTAATAATCCCGGTATGGCATGCTGTGCGGCGGTCCAGATACCTACCTGGTTGATATATGCAGCATAGGTCATCCCCGAGTCGGCAATGGTCTGCTGAACTGAGGGAATATCCAGTGAGGACTGGATACCGATCAGGGTGGGTGTCCCAACTGCTCCGAATGAGACCGGGGTTACATTGGCGATCAGCGCCACCATAACAGCAGCCAGGGCCGGAAATCCAAGGGAAAGCAGCAGGGGGGCTGCCAGGGCGGCAGGCGTACCAAAACCGGCAGCACCTTCGATGAATCCTCCGAATAACCAGGCAATGATGATGGCCTGAACACGCTTATCTTTTGAGATGCTGGTAAACCCCCTGTTGATGGCTTCAATGGCACCGCTCTCACGCAGGGTAAACAAAACAAGCAGGGCACCAAAGACAATGAAAAGAATCTTTCCGGCTATCACCAGCCCGTTCACCGATGCAGCCAGGATCCAGTTTGCCGGTGTTTTCCAGACCCATAAGGCGAGCGCCAGGGCAATCACAAAAGCCAGAGGCATGGCCCTGGTGGCCGGCCAGCGGAAGCCCGCCATTAAAACAAAAATAGCCACAATGGGCAAGGACGCAATCAGGGCCAGTAGTCCGGGAGACATGGGTTCATGGATTGATTTGAAAGTTGAAAATATCCAAAATATTCTTATCTGCGATGATATTGTTACTTTTATTGTTCAATTGAGGAAACCATGCATATTCTGATAGCTCCTGACAGCTTTAAGGATTCCCTGGGGGCGCCGGCAGTGGCAGTGGCCCTGGCAAAGGGGATCAGGAAGAGCCTCCCGAAGGCTGGAATCCGGACCGTTCCGATGGCCGACGGGGGGGAGGGGACAGTGGAGTCGATCATCGAGGCCACAGGCGGGAGGATCATACAACTACCCGTGCTGGATCCGCTCATGCGGGAGGTATCATCTTTCTATGGCATAACAGGAGATGGATCTACCGCAGTGATCGAGATGGCAGCTGCATCCGGTCTGGAGTTGCTTGATCCGGAGGAGCGGGATCCCTGGATCACCTCCACTTATGGTACGGGTCAACTGGTCAGGCATGCGCTGGATCAGGGTTGCCGGAAGATTGTGCTGGGAATAGGTGGGAGTGCCACCAATGATGCGGGAACAGGAATGGCAAGGGCACTGGGTGTACGGTTCCTGGATGGAGAGGGAGCGGAGGTGACAGAGGGAGGAGGTTCCCTGGGAGATATCAGGGTGATCAGGTTGGAAGGGTTGGACCCGAGAATAGGGAAGACCCGGATCCGTGTGGCCTGTGATGTAACCAATCCGCTTACCGGTCTGCAGGGTGCATCTCATGTGTATGGGCCCCAGAAAGGAGCGGATCCGGAGAAAGTGAAAAACCTGGATGCTAATCTCACCTTTTTTGCAGAGCTGGTCCGGGAACAGCTGAGCATGGAAATAAGCCGGGTACCCGGTGCCGGAGCGGCAGGAGGATTGGGTGCGGGCCTGATGGTTTTTCTGGGGGGCACCCTGGTGAAGGGGTTTGACCTGGTAGCCGAAACGGTGGGTCTGGAGGCGGAGATCCAATGGGCCGATCTGGTCATCACCGGGGAGGGAAGAATGGATCGCCAAACCCGGTTTGGGAAAACACCGTTTGGTGTGGCCCAAATGGCAAAAGATCATGGTAAGGCGGTGATTGGTATTGCGGGCACCCTGGAGCAGGGAGCTGAGGAATTCTACCGGTCAGGATTCGATGTGATCATACCGATACAGGAGAGACCTGTCAGTCTGGAGGAAGCGCTGCACAATGCAGCGGCATTGCTGGAGCGGACAGGAGACCGGCTGGCCCGGTGCATGCGCCTCGGCATCCGACTGGCCGGTGAAGAGTCTGATATTAATGCACATCGTGTGTGAATAATCGTTGACAGATCATTATTTTTACGCATCAATTTTATCAACAGGATTTAATACGAAACGGGAATGCTTGTATTCAAATTTGGGGGAGCTTCGGTAAAAAGTGCAGCAGCAGTTAAGAACATTGTGGAAATTCTGCAGCGATACCCTGAGGAGGAGATTGTAGTGGTGGTGTCGGCCATGGGGAAAACCACCAATGCGCTGGAGAGGATCATCGAAAATTTTGTGAATCGCAACAGGGAAGGTCTTACAGCGGAGTATGAACAATTAAAAGATTATCATCTGGAAATTGTGAACGGACTATTTGAAGAGCATGATCATCAGGTTTTTGAACAGGTTGATCAGCTTTTTTCAACGCTTTACGGGCGACTGGCCAAAGAACCGACACTCAATTTTGATTATGATTATGACCAGCTGATCTGCTTCGGAGAGATGCTTTCCACTACCATCATCAGCCACTATCTGAACAAAGCGGCCATCCCGACCAGGTGGATGGATATAAGGCGGGCCATAAAAACTGACAATAGCTGGCGCGAAGCACGGGTGGACTGGGAACTGTCATCCCGCCTTGTAAATGAGCAATTCCGGTTTAACGGAGAGCAAATCCTGATAACCCAGGGCTTTCTGGGATCAACCATCAATGACCAGACCACATCACTGGGGAGAGAAGGGTCGGACTATACGGCGGCTATCCTGGCCTATATGTTAAAAGCAGGCAGTGTTACTATTTGGAAAGATGTACCGGGTGTGCTGAATGCTGATCCCAAGTACTTTGATGACACGATCCTGCTGGAGAAACTCTCCTACCTGGATGCCATCGAACTGGCCTATTTCGGGACCGGTGTCATTCACCCAAAAACGATCAAACCGCTTCAGAACAAGAACATAAATCTGTATGTAAAGTCCTTCCTGAATCCGGATGCTCCCGGGACCCTTGTGGGGAATCTAAACTATGATAAGTTGACCCCCTCTTTTATTTTCAAGATGGACCAGGTGTTGATCAGCATATCACCCCTGGACTTTTCCTTTATCAATGAAGATAACCTGCAGGAGATCTTCGGGATCCTGAACAAGCACGGTTTGAAAATAAACCTGATGCAGAACTCTGCCATCAGTTTTAAGATGATCGTGAACAATCATAAACGCAAGTTGAGACTGGTGGAAGATGACCTTGAGAAGAAGTTTAAGGTAACATATCAGACCGGACTGGAACTGGTGACCATCCGGTACTTTGATCAGTCTACCATAGACCGGGTCATGATCAACAAGGAGCTGATCCTGGAACAGCGGGGTGTGCAAAACATTGAATTGCTGATCAGGGACCGGGGTTGATCACTTTCGTGGATCACTTTCACTTCGGGTGTAAACATCAGTGTATCTTTATGGTACGAATTACGTATAAAATATAAGGAGGTAGTATGAACATCCTTGTATCTGAAGATAACGTTTTGACGCTGAAGACCATAGAGTATGTCTTAAGAAAGGCGGGTTATGAGGTCTTTAAAGCAGAAGACGGGGTACAGGCCATAAAAATCCTGGAGCAGGAGGAGGTTGACCTGGTCATTACCGATATCAATATGCCCTACACCAAAGGTTTGGAGCTGGTCAGGCATATTAATGCCAATCACTCATCCAGCATTCCTGTGATCATTATTACCGGTATTACCCAGAGCGAGACAAGGGATCATGCCATGGACCTGGGTGCCCGGGGATATCTGACCAAACCTCTTGATCTGGATGACCTGGTGGGCATGGTACGCTCTGTTACCGCCCGGAATTAATGGATTCACAGAGGTCCGGTTTTTCAATGATTGAATACGTTTTCTCAGCATTTTTTCCAGCTGAGCAATATATGAAAACGGGGTTGTCCATTTCAGAATATCCGGAAGTCACAAAACTGTATGTTTTTTCTGAATTTTACACGTGCATTAGCT
>JANTFK010000205.1 GCA_024763595.1 Bacteroidales bacterium
CTTTTCTTCTTCCGTAATCCTGGAGTAAGAAACCGGGGCAATTGCTGCACCCATATATTTTAATGGAGCGCCGGAACCATATATCAGTTTTTCAATCAAACCCTCGTCCCGGAGTAATTCCAGGAAATTTGGCGAATTAATCATTTGAGTTTCCAGATAAATGTTGGATGACTGCCCCATCACAACAATGGCTTCAGCAAGTCGATCGTAGCGGCATCCTTCAATAATAACCGGGTTATCTCTGTTTTTTGCAAGTTCACCTATTGCGGTGATACCCTCTGTAGCAGGAATCATTAATATGGTACCGGACCTGGATAAAATATCATCCATCAATTTCCGGAAGTGTGCCTCTCCTATATGCCATTCCTGAAACTGGGGAAAAAACCGGATCAGTTTGATGCCATTGTTTATAAGGCTTTCAAGTTCATCTGCACAACCAATCCATCTGTTAGGATTTACAGTTCCAACGGGTATCAATTGCGGATTTAGTCTGCATACTTCCAGGGTCTCTTTGTTACCTTCAATAAAATCATAGAAGATGCCCCTTGCTGAACAGGTCAAAGCCTTGATGATCCCATTCTTATCCATTAGTTTCAACAGGCTCTTAAGTGAAATATCCGCTCTTTTCTTTGGCCAAAATCCAAACAAGGTGTTCGCATCAAATATTTCCATATTCATTACAATATTGTTCTGTAACTGCATTGATTTATAGATGGCTTTGCATAAAATCGTCCAGGTTGACCGGCATATTGGTTCTGGATGATTCATAGATGGCCAGAACAATGGCCAGTGCTTTCAGACTCTCCTCGCCTGAAACAGGGGGTTCCCTTCCTTCTTCAATGGCCATGGCAATGGCATCAAACTGATCCATGTGGGGAACAATGGAAAAGCCGGCCAGCGGACTGCTGGATCCGGCTCCTGTTTTCTCCTCCTCACCGGCATGCTTCGCCTGATCTGCATCATCTCCTGCCAGCTGGATCTCAACAGCGTCATCGTCAATAATGGCACTCCCTTTTTCTCCATGCAGTTCAATGCGCCTGGGCCTGCTGGGTTGTATGGAGGTGGATCCCTCTAAAACACCGATGGCCCCGCTTTTAAAACGAAGTGTGGCCACTGCATTGTCTTCACCCTCCAGGTTTACATGTGTAAAAGTACCGGTCTGACCATAGATCGACTCCACTCCGCCCATCATCCATTGCAGCAGATCGATGGTATGAATGGATTGATTGATCAGGGCTCCGCCACCATCCAGTTCCATTGTTCCCCGCCATACACCGCTGTCATAATACTCCTGGGTACGGAACCATTTTATATAGGCATCGCCCATAAAGAGTTTTCCCAGTAGATCCCGGTCCAGTCGCTGCCTGAGGTCACGGATCTGCGGCATAAAACGGCTCTGGAAAATAACCGCCAGCTGAACACCCTCCTGCCTGCAAACATCGATCAGGCGCCTGGCCCGTTGCAGGGTAACCTCGATAGGTTTTTCGACAATCACGTGTTTACCGGTCCTGGCAGCTTTCTCTCCGTAATCCAGGTGATTGCCGCTGGGGGTACAGATGGATACAGCATCGAGGTCCGCTTCCGAAATGAAGTTTTCCCAATCGGTATACCAGGAGATCCCATGTCGTTCCCCGAACGGACGTGCATTCTTTTCACTACGGCTGAACGCAGCAGCCAGCACTGTGTTGTTTGATTCCCGGATCGCCTGGGCATGCACATCTGCAATAACCCCGCATCCTATAATACCAATCCTTAGTTTCTTCTTTACCGTCATCATCTTCTTTTTTTATTAATTTTTTTCTTCCGTTTTAAACTGGCTGAAAAACTCCTGTACCTCAGCCTCCTTTTCCGGGCTGCGTTTGCTCAGTTTTCCATCCAGCATAAATACCCCGAAGCTTACCAGTAATTCCATCCCCACATAAAGGGCAAATCTGGCCTCCATGCCCGTAATGGCCGGCAGTCCGTATTTAAAGAATACAAACGCCACAAAGCCTGCAATCCACGAATAGATGGCACCCCGCCAGGTAGGTTTGATAAAGACCATACCCAGCATGGTAGGCAGCACAATGGGACCCGATATGGCGGCATACCACTCAATCACAACAGAAAGAGCACTTTCCGCCCTGATAGTGAGCAAAGCAAAAGCAATGGTAAACAACCCGAACACAACGGTGGCGATCATACCCACCCGCAGCAACAACTTTTCACTGCTCTTCAGGTTAAAGTTGCGCTGGAAAATATCCTTGGTAAAAACCGCAGCCAGGGCATTCAGGTCACTGTCGATCATGGACATGGTAGCCGCAAACATGGAAGCCACAAACACGCCCATCAACCCGGGTGAAATGGATGTGAGTATTTTTTGAGCCACCTCTATATAGATATGTTCACTGTTGGCAACTTCCCCAACAATGGTCGGGGAGGCCCAGATGGGAATAAATACGGCAAGCGGATAAACCAGGAAAAGGGAGGCGGAGAGCAGGGCTGCTTTTTTAGCATCTTTTGGTTTTCCAATACTGTAAAAACGTTGTGCCAGTCCCCACATTCCCCCGTTATAGAGCAGCAACATTGAAAAAAAATAGACCACCAGGAACATGGGGGTGATCTCTGCATTAAAGAATATCCTGCTTTCCGGCCGCATCTGCTCAACCATACCTCCCACCCCGCCGGTCAGCTTCAAAACGAAAGGAATAATGACCAGCGTCAGGGTAAACTGGACCAGGAACTGCATGAAATCGGTTAAAATGGTTGCCCACAGGCCTCCGAAGAAAAGATAGAGAATGGTAACAATCCCGGTACCGACAATGATCTCCGGCAAGGGCCATCCGGTCACCACATGGATAACCACGGAGAGTGCATATAGTTTGACCCCTTCATCGACAAACTTTATACTGATGCCGCCCCAGGCAAAGACCTGGCGTACCGTATTGTTATAACGCTTTTCAAGGAACTCAATGGGTGTCATGATCTTCAACCTGGACCAGCGGGGTGCCCATACCCGGGCCCCGATCACCAGGGCAATAAACAACCCCGGGCTGTAAAACATCCAGGCAGTAAAACCACTTTTATATGCCAGCGGAGCCAGTACAACGAAGACATAAGCACTGTAACCCGACATATGGTGTGATATGGCCGCCAGCCACCAGGGCACCCGTTTCCCGGCAGCAAAATAATCCTCCACGTTTTTCACCATGCGTTTTGCCACATAACTGAGGATCACCAAAACGCCCACATAAATCAGGATCACTAAATAGTCAGCAGAAGCAAGCATATCAACCTATAAATCATCTTTACTGAATGCACTGCTGAAAGAGCCGATCTCTTTGTCTTTCTCTTTATCATCATCTGCCAGCAACTCCTGATGATTTTCCACCACTTTCCTGTAGGCCAGTATATGCTGGTCAATCTCTTTTTTCTGGAAGTGCTTGAACCATGGAACCTCAAAAACAAACGGGTTCATGTTTTCAGTTACCGGTAAGGTCTGCTTCAATAACAAATCAGGATCATCCCCCCGGTAATGGGCAATCCGGGTGGGTTTCCCATGTCCGTAAATATCCAGTTCCGTGAATGCGGGGTGCAGATGAAGCGGAGAATAGGCTCCCGGATTACAGGTTGTTCCCTCTGCTTTGACCGCATCCGAAAAACGGGTTAGCGAGAGTCCTTCCATCTCTTCCGGCAGATACTTAAACAGGGGGAAATACCAGCCTCCTTTGGTGCTTCCTGATCCTTTCGGGGGACGAATGGGCCGTATGCCCGGTGTACCTTCCAACTCATCGCAAAAATAGTTCATCGCCTTATCGATCCCGGCCATCCACTCAGGATACATCTCCAGGTGCACCAGTCCGATAGCAGAACTCATCTGGTTCAGGCGGTTCTTGGCGCCTCCAAGCGGAACACCAATGTATTTTTTCAACTCCTCCAGTTTGATCTTCCCGTGCTTGCGGTAGTGACCAAACATAATGGCCCGTTCGTAAATGCGCCGGTCATCTGTAAAGAGCATTCCCCCTTCTCCGATGGCAAATGATTTCACACTCATCAATGAAAATGCGGCAGCTTCGCCGAAAGTACCCACTTCCCTCCCTTTATAAAGAGCCCCATGGGCATGGGAACAATCTTCAAGAACCTTGATACGGTGACGTTTCGCGATATCCATAATCGCATCCATATCTGCCGGGTAACCTCCCAGATGGACCACCACAAGGGCCTTTGTGCGCGGCGTGATCCTGTGTTCAATATCCGATGGATCCATGGACAACGATTCAGGATCGATATCAGCAAAAACCGGTGTGGCACCCAGGTTATAGATCTGCATCACCGAGGCCCAGTAGGTATAACTGGGAGCGATCACCTCATCTCCGACCCCTACACCCAGCCCATAGAGGCCCGAGAGGATGGAAGCGGTGCCATTGGGACTGGCCAAACCATATTTTCTTCCCAGGTTTTTTGCATACTTCTCCTCAAATTCAGTGGTGACTCCCAGTGCTGACATGGAACCTGAACGAAGTACCTCCAGTACAGCCTCTTCATGTCTTTTTGTAATAATGGGCCAGTGGAAAAGTTCTTTTTGTTCCCCTGTAACAGCAGGTTGCCCGCCCAGTAATGCCAGTTTGTTGTTTCGTTCGCTCATGACAGATCTCATTATATGTTTTTCCAGTTCTTTTCGATAAAATTCACACTATTCCTGTAAGCTGTATCCAGATCGCCGATGTCTGATTCATCTCCGCCCACATCAACACCTATAAAGCCCTTATAATTGATCCTTTCCAGGGTTTCAAAGAAAACATCCCACCGGATCGTTCCCTGCCCGGGAACAAGATGCTCCACCCTGGTACCTTTGTTATCGGATAGGTGAATGTAGTCAATATGATCTTTCAGCCGTACCAGTGAAAGGGCCAGGTTATCTTTCATCATATACTGGTTGGCTGTATCCAGGTTAAACCTCAGGTTCTCCCGTCCAACGGCATCCCTAAAGTAGAGAAAAGCATCTGTGGTTGAAGCCAGTGTACCCACTGCAGGATGCATCTGATAGGTAAGACCGTAACTTGCGGCAATATCGCAACATTCAGCATAGGTGGATGTTAATGTATCCCAGAAGGCTGACCATTTCAAATCTTTGGGAAAATAGGCCGCGGCCAGCACATCCTCTTCGTAATGCCTGACAACGGGGAGATCTCCCGGGAATTTATAATTGGGCAGCGGCGCATTATCCAGCACACCCAGTGCTTCCAGTTTCTTTGCAATCCGGCACCCTTTTTCGAATAATTTCAGCTGGTGTTTCCTGACAGTTGCATCCATGGAGGAGAGCTCCGGCAACACCACGCAAAAATAGGGCACTTCCAGGTTTAACGCTCTTTTCCTTTTCGCCACCTCATCCTGCAGAGCGTACATGCCCAGTAAATGCTCCTCCCTGATCCCTTCCAGTTCTATGGTCTGAAAGCCCAGGTGGTGCATCTCATCCATATACTGAAGGGTATTTGCTGCTTCCGGGGGATAGCCGTACCTGGTAATGGTGTAGAGGTATGCACAGGCAATTTTTCTGTGAACCATCTTTTTATATATAGATTATCTTTTTTCAGTGATCCCCCGCTCTAATCCACGCTTCTTCGAACCGGATGTATTTAATGTTATCATTATCATACGGGAGCGTATTGTATTTATGGTAACTGTAAACCACATGTATCATCCCGTCCCTCCCATGAATAATCGACGGATAAGCGGCACTGTTCCTGTGATCGTGGTTTTCATTCAGGTCCAGTTCAATATGACGGGTATATGGCCAGGTTTTTCCCTCATCCTCCGAAAGGGAGACAGCCAGGGAATACCTGCCTTCCTCCAGGTCATTGTAGGCCAGTACCCAGTGTCCGTTGGCGAGGGTAACTATGTCAGAGCCCGATCCCGGATTGGGGAGTTCAGAATCGGTAACCGGCGACCAGGTTAAGCCGTTGTCGGTTGATTCACTGACAGTAAGCAGGGCTGGCGGAGGACCGTTATCGCGCATATAAGCCACAATCGTGCCATCTCCCTTAAAAGCCATCGTGGGCTGTATATTGGCGATCCCTACCAGGGGAGTGCTGAATCTCCAGTGGGATCCATAATCATCGGTAATGGCCATCATCGACATTTCCAGTCCGTCCGAATAGAAAGGGATAATCATCCTGTCGCCCACAAACACTGCCTTGTTTTTGGTCTGCCATCCCATCCTCCGGAAGTAGGGATAACCCAGCTGTGCAGGTTGCATGGTACCATCCTCCAGAAGAATCTTCCCGCTCCTGATCATATTTTCACCCCGGGCCCCGGAGAGTTGGTCCGCTGCAAACCGCTCATATTGAGCGATCTGCTTATCAGTGGCTCCCTGAGCGATGATCTGCGCTTTGATCTTCCCGGTCT
>JANTFK010000206.1 GCA_024763595.1 Bacteroidales bacterium
TGATCAGGTTCACGCTGCCCGGAAGTTCCGGGGCCAGTGTAAGGATCCTGATCAGTCCGCCAGCTTCATCCTGCCACGCCTTCACCAGTTCCGGATCCGGATCGATACAATATTTTTTCGCATGGGCCCCGCGGGGTCCATCCTCTTTCGAAATGAAGGGCCCCTCCACATGAATACCACCGATCATCCGGGAGGCCAGGCCACCCTGTCCGACCGCCTCTTTTACGGTCCTGATACGTTTTGAGATAATTTCCGGAGAGCTGGTAATAAAGGTGGGATAGTAGAGGGTGACACCCGTCCGGACAAGTTTTGAAGAGAGGATCTCCACCTGGTCAGCATCCAGTTTGTCCCCATTGAAATCGACTCCCATGTATCCATTGATCTGCAGTTCGGTCAGTCCGGGTGCGACCACTGGCAGTTCGCCTGCCTGTTCCGAACCAGACCGTGCCCCCTCTTCAACCACCGTCAGACCGGATATCATTCCTTTATTAAGTTCCATACGGATCACATCACGGGTTGCGTAATGGATCCCCAGAAGTGTCGTTTTCTTCGCTTTCATTCGTTTTATAAATCAGTTAAATTGTCCAATAATTCCAATTACACCGGCCACTGCCATGGCTATGGTAAAGAGCAATATCACCACCAGCGTTGCGTTAGAAACCGTTCCCAGGGTGTTATCGCCCATAATTGACTTTTTGTTGTAGATGTAAAGCATCAATGCCAGTACCAGCGGAGTAACAATAACGGTCAGGGCCTGGGACATGATCATCACCAGCACCGGCCGTCCCCCGAAAACGGGAACCACCAGTCCCAGCAAAACGCCGAAAAGGACCAGCAGGCGGCTGCCTGTCGATCGCATGTTCCTGGGTTTGTTGTTATAATCGGCAAAGAGCCAGGGGGCCAGCAGAATAATGGGAAAGAGGGAAGAGAGCCCGGCTGCCACAATGCCTCCCACAAAGATGGAGATGGCGAACCGGCCGGCCAGCGGTTCCATCAGCTTCACCATATCTATGGCATTGTCAACCTTCAGACCCAGTGGATGCAGGGTTCCGGCAGCAGCAGCCATAACCGCCACACTCAGAACAAACATCATCGTTACAGAGATGATGGCATCGCGCCGTTCCTGTTTCAGATCTCCACTGCCCCAACCCTTCTCCTGCACAAGAATAGAACGTACCACATAGAGGATGGCCCCCATGGTGGTCCCCACCATACCTGCCATGATCAGGAGTACATCCGGATCTCTGGGCACACTGGGAATCAGTCCCCTGAGCACCTCTTCCGGTTCCGGGATCACCATAAACATGGTAAGAACAAAGCTCAGTCCCATGATCCCCACAAACACTGCAAGGACCTTTTCAAATACCCTGTGCCGGCCGTTCCAGAAGAGATAGTAGAGCAGGGCCCCGAAAACCAGGGCCAGTATGACGGGACTGAATCCTTCACCCGACCTGGTGAGGGGTCTCGACCACTCCTGCACCACCTGTGTGACCACACCCATCACTCCCATACAGCTGATCCACTCACTGATCAGCAGGGAGGCCAGAACAAAGAGCGCAACGGCGGCCCCGAAATATTTTCTGAAAGTGGTCAGTATGGTCAGCCCGGTCAGGGAGGTGTAACGGCCGAACACCATGATCAGAAAGTAGGTAAAGAGGCACGACAGCAACAGCGGCCAGATCAGGGCCATTCCGTATGCCGCCCCGGAAGAGGCCATGGTGGTGATGCTCCCTGTACCGATGTTGTAACCAATCAGGAACAACCCGGGTGCGATGGAAGCAAAAAAGAGGCCAACTTTCTTAAGCGACATATATGTCTTTCCTTTTCAGATTAATAAATCAGGATCAGTTTCGTTTTACCTTTACCGGATATGGCGGTCTTACAGGTTCCACGGGCGGGTTCTTTTCCAGCGCTTCCAGCACTACCTCGATGGCCTTTTCCAGCTGGGGATCGTGCCCGTTGATCACATCTGCCGGGGTCTGTTCCACTTCAATATCGGGAGGGACCCCTACGTTTTCCACGATAAAACCCTCTTCAGTCCAAATCGCCACATTGGGCGCTGTCACATACCCGCCATCCAGCAATTCCGGAAATCCAAGGATCCCTACCAGTCCGCCCCAGGTTCTCTTCCCTACCAGGGTCCCCACATTAAATTTGCGGAACATATAGGGCAGCATATCTCCCCCCGAACCTGCATTCTCATCAATGATCATCACCTTGGGCCCCTGGATAGAAGCGCTGGGCGACTTAAAATCATTCGTATAACGCATGTTCCAGTGTGCCTGGTAAGGCCTCCGCAGGATGTCAATGTAGTAGTCTGCCAGTGATCCTCCCCCGTTAAAGCGTTCATCTATAATGATCGCTTTCCTGTTTGCCTGGGGAAAGAAGTAGCGCTTGAAATAGTCGTGGCCCAACCCGGCTGTGTTGGGTACATAGACATAGGCCACCTGTCCGCCGGTTGCTGTATTCACTTTTTTCAGGTTACCCTCCACCCAGTCCCTGTTCCTCAGGGCATACTCACTTTTCACCGGGACCACCTTTATCTCCCTGGAACCGGTGCCATCCGGGTTGGGTCCTACAGTCAGGTAAACGATCTTTCCGGCTGTGTTCTCAAATGGCTGGTACAGGTTCTCATCAGCTGTCAGGTTATTCCCGTTTACTGCCAGCAGGTATTCGCCGGAGCGAACATTCAGCCCGGGTTCAGTCAGGGGTGACCGGAGACTGGGATTCCAGTTCAATCCTTCAAAAATCTTTGTGATCCGGTAGCGGTTATTGTCCACTTTGAAATCTGCTCCAAGCAGTCCGCCGGCAACCTTTTCAAGCTCTCCCGGCATATCACCTCCGCCCACACGGTGATGACCCACTGACAGTTCGCTGCACATCCACATGATCACCCTGTTCAGGTCGGCCCTGCAGGAGAGGTGTGGAAGGAACTTTGCATACTTCTCTTTCATGGCCGGCCAGTCCGCCCCGTGCATACCGGGGTCGTAGAAATAGTCCCTGTTAATGCGCCATGCCTCATCAAAGATCTGTGACCATTCAGCCTGCGGATCGATCTTCAGTTCTATGCTTTCCATCTTCAGTATCCCTTTGCCGGGTTCCGGCTTTGTACCGGCACCGGCAATACCCCATTGCCTTTTTTTCCGGTATAGCATCTTCTTCCCGTCTGCAGAAAGCCAGTATTGATCCATTCCGGTTATTTCTTTATCCTCCCGCTCCGCCAGGTCATAAAGATGCAGGGTACGTTTCCCTGCCTGCCCGGCCAGGTAAAGCAGCTGGTTCTCTCTGGCTGAACCCAGTGCAGAATAATCACCCGCCTCCACCGGGATATCAACGATCCTGTTCTCTATTCCTTCCAGATCTATGACCAGGGATTCTTCTTCCTCCCGGGATTCCTCCCCTTCATCTTTGCTGTTCTTTTTCAATTTCTCCGGCTCTTCATCGCTCTCTCTGGCAAAAGGCGAAAGGGTCTCCTGCTGCAGTGTCACCAGGTAAATGCTCCGGGTCATCTCCATATCGGCACCGGACAGGTCAAACCAGTTAACCACCGGTCCCGCATCTGTGGAAGCAAAGAAACAGAGATATTTTCCACCCCGGTCAAAAACGGGTTCTGTAGCATCGCTCAACCCATCGGTGACAGCATAAGATCTTTGTTCATCCACCGAATAGAGAAACACCTGCTGGAAATTTGTTCCTGTCAGCCTGGTATAGGCAATCCACCGGGAATCGGAGGACCAGTCACCGTGAAAAGACCTGAAAGGACCGGGGAAGTACAACGCATCCGAATCGATTTTACTGATGTTGCCCGAAGCAATATCCAGTATATAAAAGTTCCGGCCATTATCCACATAGGTGATCTTCCTGCTGTCGGGCGACCAGACCGGGTATGCATAAAAGCCGGTCCCTTGTAACTGTAAAACCCTGGTTTCGCCCCGGCCGTCCTGTGGTATAATATGCAGGGCATATTCACCGGAAGCATCGGATAAAAAAGCCACCTGCTTTCCATCGGGCGACCAGGCAGGGTACTTTTCATGGACGCCTGAGGTCATGGTCAGGTTCCTGGGATCGCCCTTTTCGGCCGGAACCGTAATGATATCACCCCTGATATCGAATACGGCACGTGCACCTGATGGTGAGATATGGGCCGACCGGATATATTTGTTTCCCTTTACGAAACGGGTGCGCAACTCCAGCAGGTCCGCGGCAATTCCCACAGCAAGTTGCACCGTACGGGTGGAGCCGGCCGACAGGGTGTGCAGGTAACCCGCCTGCTCAAAGATGATCCTGTCGCCATGGCTGGAAGCGCTGATAACCGGGAAATCCGTGAAATGTGTAACCTGTTTTACCTCCCTGGTGCCGGTATGGTAAGTAAAGATGTTAAACTCCCCGTTCCTGTCGCTGAGGAAGTAGATCATATCACCGATCCACATGGGATCAATATCATTGCAGCCTCCCTCCGGCTTGGGGATCTCCGTCCTGGAATGATCCTGAAAAGAGAAGATCCAGAGGGTCGATATGGTACCGCCCCGATAGTGCTTCCACTCTCTGAACACATCCCGGTTAGGCGTGTAAACCATCGATTGTCCGTCAGGAGCGTAACAGGCATGGTAGGCATGGGGGATGACCAGCTGTTCCGGGAATCCTCCCTCCAGCGGAACCGTGAACAACCGGGAGTAACGGTTGGTAAAAACCGATCTTCTGGAAAGGAACAGAACGCGCTTCCCGTCTGGTGTAAAACCCTCCGCCAGGTCCGCTGAAGGGTGCCAGGTTAACCGCCTGGGAATACCGCCCTCTACGGGAAGCAGATAGATGTCGGTATTACCGTCATATTCGGCACTGAAAGCGATGTGCCTTCCATCGGGTGAGAAACGGGGACGCGATTCAATGCCCTCATCCACCGTAAGGCGCCTGGGCTGTGATCCGTCGGTATGGGCCACCCAGAGGTCATTGGCATAGATAAAGGCTATATGATCCTCACTGATGGCAGGCTGTTGCAGCAACCGCGTATTCAGTGGGTCAATCCCGGGCAAGTTAAAAGATAGTATGGTCAGTACCGTTCCCAGGGTTGCAACCATTCCGGTTTTTGTCATATTGTTTCCTGAAAGAATTTTAAAAAATGCATCAATTTAATCATTTGTTTTCATTCAGGGGTGTCATCACAGGTAATTCCCGTTCGCTGACCCGCATTCTGCCGTATATCGTAAACCAAAAAAACTTACATTTACTACGCACAGGAGCGGGAAGATGAAAGTGTACAGCATCAGCAAACGGGTATTTTACGGGATCTGTATCCTGATCCTGATCCTGCCTGTTTCGCATCACTGGCGGTTATTCCTGACAGGCAGACCGGTTACCGGCACAGTGGGCGAATTTATTATCTATCCGCTGGAAACCCGGGACGGGACGCATCCGGTTGAATATGCCAGCGAGGTGCATTTTTATGCCGGGGAAATCAAACATACTGCTTACGGCCCCGCCAATTATAAATACAGGAAGGGACGCAGGATGAAAGTGATCTATAATAAAAAGGATCCCGCCGATAACTGCATTGTCTCTTTTTCGGGATTTTACCTGAACAACTACACGGCGCTCCCGTTAATCATACTGATCTTCTGGGCCTCTTTCTACCTCTCCTTTAACAGGTACAGGAGAAAGCAGGGAAAAATGGAAAAGCAGAAAAAACAGAAAAAACAGAAATCTTCCACCCTGTTACAGGAGGTCAGGCGTATCCTGCCCCTGCTGCTGGCCACCTGGATCCATACGGTGTCAATGGCTGCTGTCCATCACATCTTTCCAGCGGCCGGGACCGGCGAGATCAATTTAACAATCAACCGGGCCCTTCCGGGCGACACGTTGCTGTTTCATCCGGGAACCTACACCGGGCCCTTTCAGTTGGAGCACCTGCAGGGCCTCCCCGGTAAGCCCGTGGTGATCATGGGCAGCACCGGGAAGGAGGGGGTCCTTACCACCATCGACGGAGGGGCATCCCCCGGCATGGGCTTACAACAATATGCTTTCTGGTTGCGTAACTGCGCATGGATCACACTGGAGAATCTCATCATCAGGAACTGTTGGACCGACCTGGTCCGGGCCGAAGAGAGTGCATACATCTCTGTCAGGCATTGCCGGCTACATGGTGGGAAAAGGGCCCTGTATGCCACCGGGCGCGGAAGCCATCATTTCTTGATGGAGCACTGCAGCTGGGAACAGGATGAACGGGTTTGGTCGCACCGGGATGGATTCTCGTGGGAGGAGTTGCACCACGGAAAACAGCAGCACTACAACGGAAGCCTGTTCCAGGGAAGCGGGATCAGCGGGGTGTTCGTACTGCGCGACAACCGGATCCAAAACACATTCAATGCTTTCAGGCTCG
>JANTFK010000207.1 GCA_024763595.1 Bacteroidales bacterium
AACCTCTTTTTCTATCACAACCGGATGATCAACGGGCATGCCTTCATATCCATCACGGAAGTAAGCGGGGGGGATATATACATTTACGGCAACAGTGCGGTGAGCCTGCCAGGATCGGGGGACGGATGGACCGTCTTTAAGCTCTCATCACGGAAGAGGGCCCTTACACGGCCGCTCTACATCTTCAACAACAGCTGGCAGGTGGATTTTGATATCATTGGCAGTCCTCATAATATCTGGAAAAACGATCATATTCGCCACTTCAATAATGCCTGTTATGCGGAAGCGTCTGATACCTTCGGGATCTACAACCTGGGTGCCGACAACCACTTTGATTATGACTGTTCCAATGTACCCTTCCCGGAGATACTGGTCCGTAACCGGATGGAGCGGCACGGGCGGGTAGCCGATCCCATGTTCCGTGATCCTTACGGAGGCGATTTCAGGCTCCGGAAGCATTCTCCCTGCATCGACCGGGGCCAGAAAGACGGGGAACTGATCCCGGATTACCGGGGCAGACGGCCCGATATCGGGGCATGGGAGGGAGAGGAACTGGTACAGGGGCGCCCCTTCAGATATTGGGAACCGAATGCCCGGGTCCCCTACCGGGAGTTGCCCCGGATCACCCGGGTCAGGCTGGAACCCGGGCAGGTGACCCTCTGGTTCTCACTCCCCATGGATGCCTTCTCCCTGAAAGCCATTTCCAAGAGCCTCAGGTGCGGGGAAACGGACCACCGGCTGGTGTACAGTGAACTGTCCGGCGAAGGATACTCTGTGACGCTATCGGTAGCCGGCGACCCGGTTCCGTCCGGGGAACCGGCCGGCAATTGCCTCCTTCTGTTTTCTGAGTGGCCGCAGGCCCTGAATGGCAGGAAACTGACCGCGTGGGCATCGGAGATCCCGGTATTCCTGAAATGAAGCAGCAGCATCCAACAGCGGTGTTATCCACCTGTTCAATCACCAAAGGTGACGTCGTAATAAGCGGCCAGGAACCGGACACCAAACGTGGATCCCACATCCCGCTGGGTGAGCCACAATTTTCCTTTTTTGTGGCGAAGCCGGGTATTGATCACGGCGCCCGCCAGGTTGGGATCGGGGTGGCTGGCAGCATACCGGTTCTTCAGGATCCATTGCAGGGACAACTCGATGGCCTCGTCAAAACCTTCTACGCCATGTTCCCGCAACCGGAGCCAGAGCAGTCCTGAAAAAGCCACTGCCGATCCGGTAATTGAGCTCCGGTCCCTCCGTCCGTCCAGGTAATTTTTATAATAGATCGTTCCATAACTATCCTGGAACCCTGCAAATGTCCTGGCAGTTTTTACGGCAGCCTCCAGGTAGCGGTGGTCACCGGTCAGTTCATAACCATCGATCAGCGATTCGGCATACCAGAGGTTAAAGCGTGGATGCACACTGCCCTCTGCTTTATTATTGGGCATAAAATCCATCCACATCCCTTCCGGCCCCTGTTTCTCCACCAGGCTGTTACACAAAGTGATAAAGGCCGCTTTATACTCCTCGTTTCCCGTATACTCATACATGTCCAGGAAGAGTGAGCCTTCGTTGTTGGGACGGGCCACATCATAGAGGTCCTGGTTCTCCTTGTCAGGCCAGAAGGGGCTGTGCGCTTTCAACACCTCCCCGGTTACCGGGTCCACATTGTCATAACAAACCCCCTCATCCAGCAGGCACATATTGCGTAACATCCAATCCCCCGCTCTTGTGGGCACATCTGCATAGCGCCTGTCGCCCGTCACTTCATACAACTTATAGAGCCCGGCCGATCCGTCCGACATGGTTGCGAAAACGATCACCTGTCCGGCATGGTCACCATGGATGGAGTTGATCATACCATTCAGTTTCGGGTGGTCCGTGATCTGGAGTCCCACCCACCAGTCGCCTGCCCGGATGGCACTTTCCAGGTATTTTTGCCTGTGGGTCAGGCGGAACGCCTCCGTTAGGGCATAAATAGCCTGTCCCGTGTGCCAGGGTGGTTCATAATCGTACCATCTCCCCTCCGGGATGTTGTAGTCGCAGCGGGAATAGCCCTGCTCATTGATCAACACATCGGCGATATAGGTGGCCGTTTCATCCAGTGCCTGAAGTACCTGCTGCTCCTTTTCCGGACCACGCCGGGCCATGCCGGGCCATACCGGGATAAAGAGCAGTAAAACGATCATTACCTGTTGTTTTTTCATCCTTGTTCTCATGAAAATGTAACTCAATGGCGTATTATTGAATATAATATTTCTGTTTATGGTTGCGTACCTCCACATCTTTCAGCCGGAATGAAAATCCCCAATGTCCTTTACACTGCTCCACCCTGATCATGATATGGTTCCGCCCCTCCTCCAGGGGCAACCGGACAGGGTCCTCACCGGCCACAGGGTTCTCACCTGCCACAGGGTTTTGCCCGGCAGACCGGTGCCACACCTCTTTTCCGTTACACCACACCGTGATCCCGTCATGGCTGCCAAGCAGTGCCGTCACCTCTTTTTTAACGGGTGAATCGATGGTACAATAAGCATAGACCACCGCCGTGTCATGCCGGTCGAAAATAGCCGGCAGATCGATCCTGCCCGTTTGGGGAGCGTCGTACTTGATCCACATCCGGCTGTTACTCTTTTTATCGGTAAAGCGCATACCCGGGAATGGCCTGGCGTCAGCTGCCCCTCCCATGGGTGAGAGGAAATCGGTACGGTTGCCGGCCGGTGAATCCGGGGTAAAGCCTCCGGTCAGCAGCCAGTACTGGAAATATTGTCCTTTGTGCCGCCTGATATCCAGCCTCATCTCTGCCGGCGGGGGGAGGCCGGGCCCGGTTCTCAGTCCGCGGAGAGCCTCCTTCAGAAGCTGCTGCAGGTTGTCAAAGTCCCGCTCATGTTCCCGGTAGACCATCAGGGCCTGCTCCTTCCAGTAGGGCCGGCTCTCCATATCCCACAGGATCTCAAAATCGGTCTTCATGGATTCAAAACGGTATTTGAGATCCTCCACAATGTCAAGAGCCTCCTCCACGTATTGCCTGGCTTTGACAGGGTTGCTCCCCGATACCCTGTATGCCCGTTTATAGGCTTCGGCAGCCTCCAGCAGTCCGTTCCTGGCATCAGCCATGAAATCATACTGGGAGATGGTAAAACTGAGATATACCGGATCCATATCATAGAAGGGTGTGGAAGCGTCCTTCAACGCATCCCCGGCAGCAGCGGTCCACTGCTTCACCCCTGCCCAGCTCTCCGGATTGAAAGTGGCCATTTCCCCGCTTTCCGGGATCAGGATCTTATGAAATACACCGGCATTCATTTCAAAAGTGGGAGCCAGGCCGGTCAGGTGATTCAGGGCGTGCAGGGCCGACGGGATCCTATTTTCCATATCGCCGTAAATTCCCCTGCTGAACCTGGTGTCAAAATCTGCCAGGGGCTCCCGGTTGGGTCGCCAGGATTGCTCCGCACTGTAGGCCACCCCGTACCAGTCATGGGAAAAGAAGTGCATCCCACCGTCATCCCACACGGTACAATAGACCCCCAGGGTGCCCTTCTCATACCCCTCGTTGATGAAATTCCGGATGTTGGTGGTAGTCATGCGGTAATCGGGTATCAAACGGTTGGAGTTCAGCACACCCGGGGCGATGAAAAATCCGAAACCGGCCTCTTTCAGGGGATCGATGAAGCGGGCATAGGATTCGGAGGCACTGTAATCCCAGGCCCCTATTACGATATCTTTGGGAATCATCTCCAGGACCTCCGGATGCTCCAGTACCATGTCTCCCCAGATAAAGCTCTTTTTCCCAACCCGCTTGAGCAGGGAATCCACTTTGATAACGTGACCGGCATAAATCCTGGCCGGACCCAGAACGGCAGCTTCGCCGGTCAGCTCACCACGTGAGAGGTCCCATGCCTCATCCAGGTCCGGTGTGAACCAGGGTGAACTGAAGGCCGGCGCCATCTCTTCATAGATATGTCCGAGGAATTCGATGGATGCAGGGTTAAGTGGGTCCAGCATCCGCCCGGTAGCTCCCAGTTGACTGAAGCGCGGGTTGCTCAGGACCTTTTCAAAATGGCCCAGCGACTGGAAGTTGCCCACCAGGCTGACATGGTAATCGGCAGCATAGGCCGAAAGTCCGGCAAACTCTTCCACGGAGATACCCCCGTCGGGAGGGGCAAGACCGGGGTACCTGTGGGTCCGGATCACATGTTCGATGTAGAACGACATGTTATTGATCTTCATCTCCGCATAGCGCCTTACCTGCTGCTTCAGGTAGTCACTGAGCGGCACCGGTCCCCTGCTGATATCATCCATGATGCAACGGAAGCCGATGGCGGGCCAGTCGCGTATGTTCATGGCCGGAAGCTCCTTGCCGGGATAACCCCTGAGCAACTGCTTCAGGGTCTGGACTCCGTAAAATGCCCCGGCTGTGGAGTTGGCTGCAATGTAAATATGCGCTTTATCAATCCTGAGGCGATACCCTTCTTCCCCCAGCCCGGTCTCCGGGAGGAACCCGTTCCTGCCGGCCATACGCCTGAACTGCGGATCCGAAGCGGGCAACCCGATCCAGATGTCCGCCCTCTTCCCCTCATCCCGGATAATTTCCGTCCCGTATCTGTGTGAAAACGCTTCGCTCAGCTGCTCCTGTACAATGTCAGCCTGCTTTCCCTCCATCCCGCTCAGGCGAAGAGTAACCTTTGCACCGGGAGGGGAAAAGCTGCCTGCTGTCATGACCACCTCCCGGGGACAGGGCACCACAGGGACCCGTTCCCCCTGACCGCTGCAGGCAACCGATAAAACGAGACCGGTTATAAAGATTATTTCCCGGATCATCCCGAAACTGTAACAGGTTAAAAAGGCCGCTCAGACATGCATACCGGAGCGGCCTTTCACAATCGTATCATCCACTACTGTACGATCAGTTTAATCGTAGTGAAATCGTTACCCGTATTTACCCGGAGCAGGTACATACCGGTTTCCACCCTGTCAACACTCCAGCTGAACTGATGTGATCCTGCATGGTAGTGACTATGCATCACATCTGCCACCCGTTGTCCTGCCATATTAAACAGTTCCATCTGAACCATGGCATCTGCTTTCAGGGTAAAGTTGATGGTCACCTGGTCCCTGGCCGGAACGGGATATACCGAGAGTCCCGGATCATCTGTCACCATGGGTTTAACGCTTACGCTGGGTGATGATGTCCAGTTACGGTCCCCCAGCTGCAGCCCATCCGTTGCTGCTGTGTTGGCTATGGAGTTGGCATAACCAAAGTCATAATAAACATCAAGATGATAGATTCTGTTGCCACCTGCATCAACACCAGGTACTTCAGGAACAACCCATTCAGGGGCATCTTTTCCGGCAAACAGCGGATCATACATATAAATGACCATTGAATCGTTGAACGGGGGACCATCTGTAAATTCAACTTTCAGGTTTCCGTTCTTCTCTGCATCACCTGCCATAAATACAGCCGTAGCCAGGGTTGTGTTCATGATAGGTGTGATGGAAATGGTATCGTTCAGAAAACCAGCAATTTTGGTAGTATCCAGCCAGGCAGTGTTGTTTTGCATGGTCACCACAGGGGCTATATCACCCACAGAGTCAATAGAAAACACATACCAGTCATCATTATCGTCCTTGGGAACAAAGCCAGCATTCATAGCAATATTATTGGTCAGGATCATCGTTTCCGTGGGTCCGAAGGTGATCCCCATCTGGCCAATGTTCACCATGGTACAATTATTTATTTTAACATAATTGTTGGTTCCGCCATCGTCACGTATAAGCCGGCTGGTCAGATTGAAAAAGGTACAATTCTCCATAACAATCGTATCGATATCATTGCCCCGGTCATCAATCCCGCGCCCGTTATTGGGATCCTTGGGCTGTCCGATATTACTTACCACACAGTTGGTGATAAAAAAGCGCTGATCCGGATCATCCACACGAATAAAAGACTGGCTGGCCTGGTCAAACCAGCAATCATCCAGTGTAACACGTATCCCGTCATCATCACACCTGAGAATACGGTCATTCAGACCACCCAGCTGATCCAGGTTGGTTACATGCAATCCTTTCAGGGTAATATCACCTTTGGGACGGAACGCCCTGGAAGAGCCGTCTCCCTCATCCCTGGGTTGAAGAAATGGCCTTGCACCATCTCCTTCAGCAGCTTCAATCGTAAGCGGATAACCTTTGTTGGAGATTGAGCCTGTCAGGCCATAATAGGCTTCATTTCCCCGTTGCAACCTGTAAACAGTGTTTTCCGGTTCAAAGCGATCTCCCGTTGCAGTTGTATCTCCTGCAATAGAATCATTCAATGTTCCTATCCCCGGATCGACATCCACATACCGGATCTGAGAATTGGCATCAGTGGCAATGAAAGCCA
>JANTFK010000208.1 GCA_024763595.1 Bacteroidales bacterium
ATGCGCTGTAATACAAATGTTTAAGAGGTCATTCTTAATGAAAAACAAAGCCTTAACAGGCTGATATATAATAGTTTACAAACTAGGAAACTTTAGTTACATATGAATTCAATAATTGAACAAAAATGTATGACTGTAAATGCGAGCTAACAGTAGAAGGCAACGCTAGCCGGACACACCAGGTGGGGCACACCATTCATGAAAAAATCACACATAAACCAAATGAATAAAAAAACTTGCCGCCGGGAAGTTACTTATTAAACCTAAAACTTTGGAAGTAAGACAGCTGACGGCAAGTTATCATTGATGTGAATAGAGTCAGATATCTCAATATTGATTTCAGGTAACGTCACTTCTTTTTCAAACTTTTTGAATATCCTGTCCATCAGTGTAAAAAGGATCATAGGTGATATTTTGACCTGGTCCGGATCCCCGGAAATAAAAAACTCCACATCAGGTTCTTCCTCCCGGATAATGGCGACAAGCGAGATCAGTTTCCTGACCAGTTCTATCTCTTTTGTGAACAGCTTGTTTTTTTCATCATGATAGCGCATTACCGCGTTGAGCAGCTCCGAGGTTAACGCAATGGCTTTCGTCACATCAGGCGAAGACTCCTCTACCATCCGGTCGATACTGTCAATGGCATTGAGCAGCATCAGGGGCTGGACTTTTGTCATGGCATTTACTACTTGTTGCTGCAGATCCGCATGTTGTAGTTCCTGCTGCTTCATGTCGGCATCATACCAATCCTTTACACTCTTTGCAGCGAGAAAAACAAGTACGATATAGAGGTTACCCACACCGCTACGTATCACATTCCCTGGTTCCAGATAATCTTCTGTCACAACAGATCCCGTGGGATACCACTGATAGATGAATTCATTGCTCAGGAGCAGTTCCAGCACAGAAAATCCGTAAAACAATATCAGGAAGAAAACAATAAATACCGGCCATAACCTTTTATTAAAGAAGTAAGGAACAAGTAAGTAAGCCACCAGGTAGGTATGGGAAATAAAAATGGGTAACGTGAGAAGATAATATGAAAACCATCCCAGGTATGTTTCGTAGCTTTTACCAAAACTTTTAACAAATGTGAATCCCAGCACCCAGCAAATCCAAAATATAAGGTGCCTCAGGGGCCGGTTCTTTTCCAGCTTCGAAAACATGATTCCGGCCATTTCAAAGTAATTATTACCACAGCTTGCAGCCAGTTTGCCCTGGATGGGTTTGAACTGGATGTGATCGATTACCTGATAAAGCCTGTCACCTTCGAGCGCTTTTTCAAATCGATAAATAAATATTTTCAGTCAAAACAGCCGGGAAACGTAGAACCGGGAAACGAGAACAGCGGTAATAAAAAAGCCTTCATCTATGTTAAAGAGAACAAGAAGATCATTAAGATCTACCTTTCTGAGATCCATTTTATAGAGGGTTTGAATAAATACATCAGAATCCATACCGATAACCGCCGTGTGGTTGTGAAAAGCAATCTGCAGAATATTGAGAATAAACTCCCCCCGGATCAGTTTATCAGGATCCATAAGTCCTATATTGCATCTATCCCGCGGATAAGGGCATTCAACGCTACCACTATTGAACTTGAAAATACTAAACTGAGGATTGGTCGCAACTATAAGAATCAGGTTTTCAGCGCACTTCACTACAAGCAGGAGATATAAAGTAAATACCTCAGAGAATTATTCATACAATTTTGCTTACTTTATTGGTTGTTGGCTGACAGCCAAGTTTCTTTCATCGTATAAATCGTATAAATATGAGCAAGAATCATCGTGTTGAACATTATGAAACAATCATCATCGGGAGTGGTGCAGGTGGTGCTACACTGGCAAAAGAGCTGACGGAAAATGGAAGAGATGTCCTGGTCATAGAAAAGGGAGAACATTTCAGCAGCTTTGGCACTTTTGAAAACCTCCTCCAATATCATGATGCCAGCAATACAAACAAAGGACTCAGGTATTCTCAGGAGGGTGTGATGTTGCTCAGGACCTATATGTCGGGAGGAAGTACAGTGGTATCCTGCAGCAATGGCATGCGAAGCCTTGAAAAAGAACTGGCAGACCTGAATATCTTTTTAGAGGATGAGTTTACAGACGCAGAGTCAGAACTGGCCATTTCTCCTGTATCAGAGCATCTCCTCTCATCAGGATCCAGGGCAATCCGGAATGCTTCAGCAGAACTGGGGTACACCATGGAATTAATGCCCAAATTCATTAATCAGACGCGATGTTCTAGCTGTGGCAACTGTATTGCAGGTTGTCAGTATGGTGCCAAATGGACTGCCATTGATTACCTTGAACAGGCCAGGTCAAACGGGGCTACAATACTAAATAACACGACAGTATACGAAATCATGACCGTGAACGGTTCAGTAAAAGGTGTCCGGGTAAGTTCAAATGGGGAATCCAGGAAGATCCTGGCAGACCGGGTCATTCTCTCTGCTGGTGGATTATCAACTCCAACCATCCTGTTTAGATCGGGAATCCGGAATGCAGGCAGCGGATTGTTTTGCGACACCTTTGTAAATATATATGGCGTAACATCTGCTTTGAATCAAATTCGAGAGATTCCAATGGCTCTTGTCAGCCGTGATTTTTATCAAAAAGAAGGTTTTATTCTCTCGACATATATAACTCCAATGAATATCTCAAGGTTTGCCGAATTGGGTCCTCAGTCACTTTCAGTCCCACTGGATAAGATGATTGGACTGATGGTTAAAATACGGGATGAACGTTCAGGCATAGTCCATCCCGATGGATCGATCACAAAACCTGTCACCATTGAAGACCAGACAAAGTTAAAGAAAGGAATCTCGCTGGTCAAAGAGATATTAACCAAAGCAGGTGCTGATGAAAACTCCTTCCTGGTCTCAAAATATCAGGGAGCCCATCTAGGTGGCACAGCAGCCATAGGTGAAGTTGTTGATAATAATTTGCAAACAGAAATCAAACAGCTGTATGTTTGCGATGGTAGCGTTCTCCCTGTTGCTCCCGGCCTACCTCCCATCCTGACTATCATTGCCCTTGCCAAGCGGCTGGCAAAAACGCTGCACTGATCATGTTACAGGGGCCTTCCGGCCCAGGAAGACCTCATGCAATTATTGCCTAATCTTCAGTTCCGTCATCCCACCATACACCATTGTAAGGCGTTACATCAGGAACGTTTTCGGAATTTCCACTGATCTCATTCTGAGGATAGGGGAACCTCCTGTGTGAGCATGCCCACAAAACTATACGTAAGCATGCTGGAAGACTCCGGGATCTCCAGCGTATAATGACCTGTAACGTCTGTGATGGTTCCAACGGAGGTCCCCTTCACAGCTACAGAGACACCAGGCAATGGCATTTTTCCGGCACCATTTGTATCATATACATCTGTTTATATCCTTTTACAGGCCGGAAACCACTACTGACAGGTAGTTTGTTTGTCATTGACTGATAATTCCCCGTTTTTCCAGAAAAAAGGGCTGATATTCAAATTTTTATATATTTACACCGCCGTAAAATAACTAAACTACCCACTATGCTGATCACTACCGATTACCTGATCATTGCTGCCTATTTTCTGATTATCCTCATTGTGGGGGGACTTACCGGAAGGAAACAGAGTAAAGAGGAGTTCCTGATCTCAGGGAGAAAACTTACTGCCCTTCAAGCCACTTCAACTATCTTCTCCAGCCGGATCGGGGCAGCCATACTGCTTACTTACACTGCTCTTGTTTACATGTACGGTATGGGTGCCCTGTGGTACTTCGTAGGCTCCGTTTTCGGCCTGTTCGTTTTCTATTTTTTCGGGCTGAAAGTCAAAAAAGTAGCCGATAAGGAGAAGTTCTATACAATGCCCGACTTCTTCTTTTTTTTCAAGGGAAAAACCGCCGGATATCTGGCCACCATCGTAACCATTATCATTATGTTCGGCTGGGTGGTGCTCAACTTTACTGCCGGAGCCAAACTGGTTTCCGAATATACCCCCATCAGTTACGATATGTCAGTGATTATCGTGGGGGTCATCATCCTGCTTTATCTGCTGGCAGGAGGTTTCGACGCTGTTGTAAAGACCGATATGATACAAACCATCGGTATATTCCTGTTGTTTGTGTTGATGATGTACCTGCTCAGTACAACCAGCACCAAGCCTGAATTGGCTTTTATGGATCTTTTCACAATACCGGCCAGCCAGATCATCAGTTTTTTCCTGGCAGGCTTCTTTATCCCCATGGCCTCACCTGAACTCTGGCAACGTGTATATGCCATCAAGAATAAGAAGCACTTCAGGCGAAGTATCCTGCTATCGTCGCTTTTTTATATCATTGTCGGATTTATCCTGCTCCTGATCGGGCTTGTCATACGTATAGACATCCCTGATATTTCAGCCGACACTTCACTGATCGTGGGATTCAGCAGGCTGCTGCCGGTCGGACTGGCAGGTCTCTCTGTAGTGATCATCTACTCATCCGTTTCATCCTCGGCCGACACCTATATGTTTACCGCCGCTGCTTCCGTCACACAGGACTTCCTGGAAAAAACCGGATTATCAAAGAAAGAGAACCTGCGAAAGACCATGAGATATTCCCTGGTTGTATTGATGGTGCTTGGAATATCCATGTCTCTTATTTTGAGGGATATTGTGGATGCCACCTTCTTTTTCGTCTCGCTCACCATGTCACTGGGCCTGCTGGTACTCGTTTTATGGATTGCTCCGAAGATCAACAAACTAAGCGTGAACCTGGCCATATTCTTCTGTCTCATCGGAGTGATTATCCCTGCTGCTTTTGTCGGCATTTCCGAGGACCTGGTGATATGGGCTTTCGCTTTTTGCCTGGGTGGCATCGCCATCGGATTGATTGTTCAACCCATCCGGAAAGCTTTCTTTCAACCGTCAAAATGACCGGAAGGCAGGTAGCGTGCTTACCGGCATATCCGGGATCCGGGGAGAAACAAAATGGGAACAAACTTCACAGTTTGTTCCCATTTCACTGTATGACAACCATAGCTGCCAATCAGTGCCGAGCTACAGTTATTATGGCCGGCTCAACCGGTTTACTCCTGTGGAATTGTACCGGTGAACCCTGGTTCTCGGCCCATGTTCCGTGGAACATTGACTTGCTACCGTCCTTTCACCCAGTTTTCACTGGATTTCCGGGACCGGCTCCTCAAGGCCCCTGCAACGAACAGGTCTTACGATCTGCCCGAGGCCAGAGTGAAAAAGCTTAGCGGAACCCAACGGATTCTTTTTGGCTCTTCAGCCTTTCGGATCAACCTGTTAAAGATCTACCAAGAAGGAACCTTTGGTTGAATAAACCAGGAAACCCTGTTTCATGGTTTATGCCCGGCTCTGGATGATTCTCCGAAGAGCGATTACTCTTTCTCCGGCCGGTTCGCTACCCCGGCTCCTTTCGGGCCGGATCACTACACCGGGCGAAACTTCAAGCGGCCTGTTATCTCTTACTCGGTTCTGCCAAAAATAGAGCATCGGCGATTACAAGTCAAGCCGTAGCGATAGTTCTCTGTTCACAAATAACACACAATGGTTATTAACAAATTGTTAATAACTTCCGGGTTTCCGTTCTCCTCCCGGCCGGGAGAACCTCGGGGTCCGGGATGCTGATCAAAAAATGGTAACCAAACAACCCGTAATTACGTAAAATTCATAAATTTAATTATCAAAAATAGCCATACTATGCTCCTGAAGCGATTATTCCCATTGACCCTGTTGTTGTTCTCACTGCTGACAATCACCAATGGCCAGCAAATCTATGATCTGAATTTTCAGGGGAGGTTGATGGATAAAAATGGCCAGGGAGTCGGAGCTGAAGAGTTTAATCTCAAAGTACAACTGAAGCCTGCATCAAAAGATGTGGTACTGTACGAATTCAGTTCTCTTACCCGTAGTGATGAACAGGGGATGTTTGGGTTTACCATCAAAGCAATATCCAATTTCCTGTCAGAAGGTGGAGGCGACCCGAAAGCGGTGAGGATCCTGATGGAGTTCCGGCCTGCGCCCGGTACATCGTGGTTAAGGCAGGATGAGGAGTTCATGGTATCCTACACCCTTATCCCTGTTGCCGGAAACAATGCAAACAAGTTTAAGATGACCAGGTTGGAAGGATCTGAGCTTTTTGTACATTTTGAAGATCATCTCTATGCATTCAAAGATCAGTCCCCTTTTGCCTATCTGGTTGGAGGATTTCTGCTCACCGACAAACTACCCATCAGCAGCCAGTCGATAGATGATCTCAGGCAATGGCTCTCGCCTGATCTGCAACCATCAGATGCTCCTGCTTCCCGTGGTGTTAAAGGGGGGTTCCCCAAAGGAGGTTACTACCGGAAACATTAGATTTGAGC
>JANTFK010000209.1 GCA_024763595.1 Bacteroidales bacterium
AGGACGGGACGGTAAACCCGTTAACGGATGAGATCATCAGCAACAATCTGGTACTGGTCGATCAGCACTATTTCAGGGGTGCTCTGCAGCAGAAGATATTCAGGTCTCTGAAGGATGCAGCTGACCTGCTGGATTACCTGAGGGACATCTTCAACCATATCCTGGAGTTGCTGGCAGGTAAAGAGGGTGGAATCTATCAGATGCTCGACCGGGAGTTTATTTTCCGGTTGCTGCTACGTTTGAATCAGCTGGGTATCCTCATGAATCGGTGGCCGGGTATGACGTTCTCTATGCTGGAGCGTCTGATAAAAAAAATGTTATCGGGACTCAACGTCCCGTTCGAGGGAGAACCCCTGTCGGGTCTTCAGGTAATGGGAATACTGGAAACCAGGTTGCTTGATTTCCGGCACCTGATTTTACTCTCCATGAACGAAGAGGTGATGCCGGCCTCACATACTGCACAATCAAACATACCCTATTCCCTTCGTCTGGCTTTCAAAATGCCTTCCAGGGAGGATATGGAGGCTATTTATGCCTACTATTTCTACCGGTTGATTCAACGGGCAGAAAAAATTGACCTCCTCTATAATAGTGGTTCAGAAGGGGTCCGGACAGGAGAAATGAGCCGCTACCTTTACCAGCTGATCTTCAGGCAGAACCTGAAGGTCATACAGCCGGTACTGGAAGTTGTTGCAAGGGAGAGACATCCCATTGTGATACACCATACCCCCGAGACCAGGGGTAAGCTGGCAGGATACCTGTTGCCGGGGAAAGAGGAGCGTTATCTTTCCCCTTCTGCCATCAATACCTATATCGATTGTCCGCTGAAATTTTATTTCCGCTACCTGGCCGGTATTGGTGAACCTGATGAGGTGCAGGAAGAGATCGATGCAGCGGGACTCGGAACTGTGGTACACGACTCGATCAGGGAGCTCTATAGTGAAATTGCAGGCCATTCCGGAGGAACTATCACTCCGCAGGATCTGCAAAACTTGCTGGGGTCCGGAGAGACCGGGCAGGTGTTAAGAAGGGTGTTTCAGGAACACCATTTCCGGGGCAGAAAACAGCAAACCATAGAGGGCCGGAATATCATTCTGGTTCATGTCATGCTCCGCTACCTGGAAAAGATTATTAACACCGATATGGCACTGGCACCTTTTACCCTGGTGGCCGCCGAACAGAGCTACCGGAGGAGCCTTGAGATTACCGTTGGGAACAAGAGACTGAAAGCGAAGCTGGGGGGCAAAATTGACCGGATCGACCGGGTGGGGGATACCCTGCGGGTCATTGATTATAAGACCGGAAATGCCCGGCAGGGGTTTTCGGAGATCGCGGATCTGTTTGACCCCGGCGTGCACAACCGGAACGGAGCTGCCATGCAAACACTCTTTTATGCCTGGCTGGTGGTAGAAGATCACAGGGAAGAAAAGATATTGCCCGGACTTTATGTAATGAGGGAGCTGTTTGGCAGTCATTTTGATCCTTCACTTACCATGGGGAAACAGCGTAACCGCCGTCAGGTATCATCGTTCAGGGAAGTGGAAGGAGAGTTTGTAACCCATTTGAGCCATACCATCTCCCGTATGTTTGATGACACAATACCTTTTCAGCAGCGAAAACATGATGACAAATGCAATTCTTGTGGCTATGCGGCTATCTGTAACAGGAGATCTGTGGATTAATCTTCTCCGGTCTCCGGCGCTTCATCACCTTTATCCAGATCAGGCCTGAGGGACCTGGTGCGTATCAGGGACTGTTCATGTTTCCATGCGGCAATCTTTGCTGCATGACCGGAAAGCAGTATCTCCGGTACTTTCCAACCTTTATAATCGGCCGGTCTCGTATAAACGGGCGGGGCCAGCAGCCCATCCTGGAAAGAATCCGTTAATGCTGAAGTTTCATCCGAAATGGCACCTGGCAACAACCGGGTAACACTGTCTGTAATGACTGCGGCAGCCAGTTCTCCTCCGGTCATCACATAATCTCCGATGGAAATTTCCCTGGTGACCAGGTGGTCCCTTACACGTTGATCCACACCTTTATAATGTCCACAGAGAATGATCATATTGTGTAGCAGCACAAGCCGGTTTGCCTCCTGTTGATTGAAGCGGATGCCATCGGGAGAGGTGTAGATGATTTCATCGTATTCCCGCGCTGCAGTCAGGTGTGAAATGGCCCGTTCAATGGGCTCAATCTGCATCACCATGCCGGCATCTCCCCCGAATGCATAGTCATCCACCCTCCTGTGCTTATCTATCGAAAAATCCCGGAGATCATGAATGTAAATCTTAACCACTCCTTTCTCCCTGGCTCTCTTAATAATAGAATGATCCAGCGGGCCTTTTAACAAATGGGGTAAAACTGTAATAATATCAATGCGCATGCAGCATGGATTTTCTACTAATATAGGATAGTTTTCTTCTTAAAGAGACGCTAATTCACGAAAAATAACTAATTTGTCTACTGTAGTTCGCGCATGGCTGCACGAACGTGTGCATAACCCTCTACCTGTCATGAAAAATAATGATGTAAGTGATCCGCTGAAAGAGCAGGAATTTGAAGAGACACAACCAGAAATAAAAAATACTGCTTCCTCCGGGGAGGAACATCTCACCAGCCCAACCGGGCACAGTGACCAATCCACGTCTGTCGGCAAGTTAATGAATGATCATGAGGAGCAACAGTTGAATGCTCCATATGATGATGAATCGCCGGGTGTTGATCCTCCTGAACATGTGGAGGAGCGGACCAATTTCAGCCTGCTCAGCAGGGAAGACCTGGTAAAGCTTATGAAAGAGAAGCTGGATAATCCCGGAAAGGGAAATATTAGGAAGGATGTGGAGGGCATCAAACAGGCGTTTTACGACAAGGTAAAAAGTGCCACAGAGGAGAAGAAGAAGCATTTTCTGGAGGAAGGAGGTGACCTGGAGGATTTCAAACCCGTTGAAGATCCTTCAGAGGGCGAGATGAAAACGTTGCTCCAGAAATACAGGGGCATGAAAGCAGAACTGACCAGGCAACTGGAGAAGAGTAAACAGGAGAACCTGTTGAAAAAACAACAGATTCTGGTAAAGTTCAGGGAATTAATGGAGGGCCAGGAATCCTTTGAAGTTACCTTCAGGCAATTTAAAGAATTGCAAAAACAGTGGTTTGCGGCCGGTGTGGTCCCGCAGCAAACACTGAAAGATCTCTGGGACTCCTATAACTATTTTGTTGATAAATTCAATGATTATGTCCGGATCAACAGGGACCTGAGGGCATTGGATTTGAAGAAGAACCTTGAACTTAAGATCCAGCTTTGCGAGCGTACCGAGGCACTTGACCAGGAACCCAATGTTGTCCAGGCTTTTAAAACCCTGCAGAAATATCATGCCCGCTGGCGGGAGATCGGGCCGGTTCCACGGGAAAACCGTGAAGAGCTCTGGGAACGGTTTAAACGCTCCACTGCCGCCATAAATAAGAAACACCAGGACTACCATGCAAAACTAAAGGAGTCCCTCTTGGAAAACCTTGAAAGGAAAACGGAACTTTGCGAAAAGGTCGATGCCATAGCTGAAAGATCTTATGAAACCCATGGTGCATGGGTGGAGAAAACCAGGCAGGTGCTGGAGATTCAAAAGAATTGGAAATCGATCGGCTATGCCCCCAAAAAGGATAACAACATCGTATACGCACGTTTCCGGAAAGCCTGTGACCGGTTCTTTACCAATAAGGCTGCCTATTACGCGGCCGCTTACGATGAACAGAAAGATAACCTGAAACAAAAACTGGAGATTACAGAAAAGGCGGAAGCATTGAGCGAACGTGAAGACTGGAAGGAAACCACGGCTGAATTGATCCGTTTGCAGAAACAGTGGAAATCGATCGGCCCGATACCCAGAAGAGAATCAGACAAGCTCTGGCGGCGTTTCAGGGCTGCCTGTGATACTTTTTTCAACAGGAAAGCCAAATTCTTTGAGGACATCGATTCCACATTCGACCAGAACCTGAAAGCCAAGGAGGCACTGCTGGCTGAGATGGATAGCTATTCCCCCGTTGACGATAAGGCGCAAAACCTGAAGGCACTGGATGATTTCAGGGAGCGGTTCCACGACATCGGTTATGTAACAGCCGGTAAGAAAGATTGGATCAAGGAGCATTTCAGACAGGCACAGGACAGGTTGCTGGAACGTATCGGGATGGAGGAGTCCGAACGAAGTCTTTATAAATTTAGTCACAGGGTAAAGAGCATGCAGGCAGGGCCGCGGTCGGAAATGAAACTCAACTTTGAGCGGGATAAGCTGGTTAATAAGTTGCAGCAGCTGAAGAACGACATCGGGCTCTGGGAGAATAATATCGGATTTATTAAACAATCGGACAGCTCGGAAAATACCATTCATGAATTCCAGGAAAAGATTGAGTCGGCACGTAAGCGGATCCGTTTACTGGAGGAGAAGATTCGGATTGTAGAGGATATGGAAAATGAAAATTAAATCTTTACTTTTACACTGAATATTTACGCCAACATAAATCTGAATCCACTTGGGTAGTACAAAGTATGTTTTCGTGACAGGAGGAGTGACTTCTTCTCTGGGTAAAGGTATTATTTCAGCGTCACTGGGCAGGCTGCTTCAGGCCAGGGGGTATAAAGTGACCATCCAGAAACTGGATCCTTATATCAATGTGGATCCCGGGACCCTCAATCCATATGAACATGGTGAGTGTTATGTAACGGATGATGGTGCAGAAACCGACCTTGACCTGGGTCATTATGAACGGTTCCTGGATATCAAAACCTCACAGGCCAATAATGTAACCACAGGACGTATTTATCAATCGGTGATCAATAAGGAGCGCCGTGGTGATTACCTGGGAAAGACTGTGCAGGTGATTCCGCATATTACAGATGAGATTAAGCGCAGGATCACGCTGCTGGGCAGGAAGGAGGAGTACGATATCATTATCACCGAGATTGGCGGCACAGTGGGGGATATAGAATCCTTGCCCTATATTGAAGCGGTTCGACAGCTGCGCTGGGACCTGGGCGTGGAAAATACCGTTTTCGTTCACCTTACCCTTGTACCCTATTTATCGGCATCGGGAGAGTTAAAGACCAAACCCACCCAGCACTCTGTCAAGGTGCTGCTGGAGAACGGGATACAACCCGATGTGCTGGTGCTGAGAGCGGAACATGAGCTGGATAAGGATCTCAGAAAGAAGGTGGCGTTGTTCTGTAATGTGGAACTGGAAGCGGTTATTCAGTCCATCGATGTGTCAACCATTTATGAGGTCCCGCTCCTGATGAAGGAAGAGGGACTGGATGAGATGGTGCTTAAAAAATTACGTCTGCCGTCCGATGACCATCCCGATCTGAAAGAGTGGAGGGAATATGTGGAAAGGTTGAAAAGTTCAACAACAGAGGTCAGGATCGCTCTTGTGGGAAAATATGTGGAGCTATTCGACTCCTATAAATCGATTATTGAATCGCTTACCCATGCAGGGACCATGAACCAGGTGAAGATGGTTGTTACCTGTATACACTCGGAAAAAATCAAAAAGGAGAATATCTCTGAGCTGCTGGCGGGTTATCATGGCATCCTTGTGGCGCCTGGTTTTGGTGACCGGGGTATCGCAGGAAAGATTCTTTCTGCTCAGTATGCCAGGGAGAATCAGGTGCCGTTCCTGGGTATTTGCCTGGGGCTGCAATGTGCTGTTATTGAGTTTGCCAGGAATGTACTGGGTTATGAGGATGCCAATTCCACCGAAATGACCAATCTGACCCAACATCCGGTAATCGACCTGATGGAGGAACAAAAAGGTGTTACCGAGAAAGGTGGAACCATGCGCCTGGGTGGATATGCATGTGCCTTAAAAAAAGGATCCAGGGTTTATAAGGCCTACAAAACTGACATGGTACGAGAGCGTCACCGCCACCGGTATGAATTCAATAACGAATTTCTGGAGGATTTTGAGAAGCATGGTATGATCTCCACCGGGATCAATCCCGAAAGCGGGCTGGTGGAGATCATGGAGCAAACCGGTCATCCATGGTTTGTGGGGACACAGTTTCACCCGGAATACAGAAGCACGGTGCTCAATCCACATCCCCTCTTTATCGCCTTTGTTAAGGCGGCTGTTGAAAATGCAAATTAGCAGCGCCATTTACCGAAATTTAATCGATTTCACCTCAATTTATATTGATATACTGGGTAAACCATTACTTTTGTGCCTGAACTTATGCGGGCTTCAACATAACAGTTAAGATGGATAAAAATACAGTCATTGGTCTGGCACTGATCGGACTCATTCTGGTGGGATACAGTATCTTCACCAAGCCCATGCGGGAGGCACAGATGGAGGATACACTCTTTCCCCACAAAC
>JANTFK010000210.1 GCA_024763595.1 Bacteroidales bacterium
TTCTTTTCGGGACAGAATTGAATGGCCTCTCCGGAAGAGCTCTTGAACTGGCGGATGAATACATGCAAATCCCGATAGCAGGCTTTACTGAAAGTTATAATATTTCGGTATCGGCAGCTATTATTCTGTATACACTCCGGAAAAGACTGGAGGTTTCATCACTGGACTGGCACCTGCAGGAAACTGAGCGTGACCTTCTGTTGCTGGATTGGCTCCGGACCAGCATTAAAATGTCTGGACAAATTGAGAAACAGTTTCGGGATGAATACCATGCTACTTTTTAGTCCCCGGGGTGTTCATGATAAGGTTTTATTCGTTACCTTTGATTAACAGATGCTTTTGGTAGATAAGGAAGTATCTTTATTAGATTAAATAGGACGGTATGAATTGTATGATCATAGATGATGACACCCTGTCGAGGCGGATTATTGAAGAATTTATTCAAAAGACCGACGGACTGGAACTGATTTCATCAAGCGGGGACCCTGTGAAAGGGATCAATATTTTGAAAAAGCATGATGAGATTCACCTGATCTTTCTGGATATTGAGATGCCGGAAATGTCAGGTATTGAACTGCTCAACACATTGAAAAATCCACCCCAGGTGATCATTGTCTCTTCAAAAGGCAAATATGCCGTGGATTCCTACGAATATGATGTGACGGATTACCTCCTCAAACCGGTCGATTACGGGCGGTTTTACAGGGCTGTGAGCAAGGCATTTAAACGTTTTGAACAGATGACAGCAGAACAGCTTGGTAAAGATGAGATCTTTATCAAGAAGAACGCTACACTGGTTAAATTAAAATATGATGACATTCTGTGGGTGGAAGCACTGGAGAATTATGTGATTTTCAACACATTTTCCGAAAAGTATACCATTCACTTTACCATGAAGGCCATTGAGCAGAAATTACCGGGCAATAAATTTACGCGTGTACACCGCTCTTATATTGTGAATACAAGTTGTATTAATGTGATTGAAGACAACTCTGTTATTATAAAGGTCGAGGATGGTAACAAATCAATTCCCATTGGCAAGTCCTATAAGGAGAAGTTGATGAGGGACATCAATCTGATCATCAAGTAATTTATGGTTTCTAACCGGCAGTTGTTCCTTCAATACGTAGCGCAAACTTCTGATTCTTCCCTTCAGCTGGAAATTGATCATGCCGAAGGGATCTTTTTTTATAGCACTACCGGAAGGAAATATATTGACCTGGTATCCGGAGTCTCCGTTTCTTCAGTGGGCCACGGACACCCCGAAGTTGTTAAAGCTGTAAAAGAGCAGGCTGAACGCTATATGCATGCCATGGTATACGGGGATTTTGTTGAATCGCCCCAGGTCAGGTATGCTGCGTGGCTTGCCGGAAGGCTGCCTGTATCGTTGGACAATGTCTACTTTGTGAATTCGGGCAGTGAAGCCATTGATGGCGCTATGAAACTGGCAAAAAGACATACGGGCCGGCGGGAATTTATTGCTTTTGAGAAGGCATATCACGGAGGTACCCACGGAGCCATGAGTATTCTTGGAGATACAGGTATCCGGTCAGGGTATTTACCGCTTTTACCGGGAGTTAAACACATCCGGTATAATTATGCTGAAGACCTCCGGTTGATCAATGGGGACGTTGCTGCAGTGGTTATTGAACCGATCCAGGCGGAAGCAGGGATCATCGAACCGGAAGGTGATTTTTTGATCAAGGTCAGGGAACAGTGTGACAGGACAGGTACATTGCTGATCATGGATGAGATCCAGACCGGGATGGGAAGGACCGGAAAATTGCTGGCATCGGAGCATTATCATGTTGTGCCTGATATAGTCTGTCTGGCGAAAAGTTTTGGAGGAGGTATGCCGCTGGGTGCATTTATTGCCTCCAAGGAGATCATGTATAAGTTCACGTTTGACCCGCCACTGGGACATATAACGACTTTTGGCGGGCACCCGGTGAGCTGTGCGGCCGGTCTGGCCGCTCAAATGGTGGTTGAGAAACAGGGACTGATGCACCATGCGCTGCAAATGGAAAAGCGCTACAGGGATGGTTTACGGCATCCATTGATACAATCAGTCCGGGGCAGGGGTTTGTTTCTGTCTGTAGTTCTGGAAGAAGGAGTGGAGATAGGACGATTCCTTTCCGATGCCTTTGAAAATGGAATGGTAATAGACCAGTTTCTTTTTTCCGGGAATTCGTTCCGGATAGCCCCACCTCTGATTATCAGTGAGGAGGAGGTTGACGATTCCATTCAACGTATTCTGGCCACGCTGGACCGGCTCATGAAATAAGAAATTGCTTTTATCTTCGTTCAATAAGAAATATGGCCAGATATTTTACCATACTGTTCCTGATTCTGTCAGCTGTATCCCTGCGGGCACAGGAAACGGATTACCTGACATTTATAAAAGCAGAGACTAAGCTGGAGCATCTCTTTGATCAGCTCTATTCAGACACCCTGTCAGATGTGGAGGGTATCCTGGCGAAGATTGACGAGAACTTTTCCGAAGCCCTTCTGACCGAAGGGAGCATGGATTTTCCCTGGGAAGGACTGGATCATATAGGTGTGATTACATCGGATGATGGTAAACTCCGCATACTGAACTGGCATGTGCAGGATGATCCTGACCATTATCGCTATTTTGGATACATGCTGGTTAGGACCAAAAAGGGAAAAACAAGACTGTACAAATTGCACGATAACGGAAAGAATCAGCGGAACCTCGTTGAACTGGATCAGTCAACAGAGGAGTGGTATGGAAAACTCTATTATCAGATTGTCACCAAAAAGTATAAACGAAAGACCCTGTATACCTTACTGGGTATGGACTTCAATAATTCTCTCTCGATACTGAAATTTGTAGAGGTCATATCTATGCAGCGCAACCAACCCCGTTTTGAAAAAAAGCTGGTTGTTAAGGGTACAGAGCGCATGGACCGGCTGGTACTGGAATACTCATCCCGGGTTTCCATTTCGGTACGTTTTGATGAAGGGACAGGGATGATAACTTTTGACCACCTTGTGCCGTTTCATCCAATCTACAAAGGTAATTTCGAGTTTTACGGACCCGATGGCTCCTTTGACGGGCTGGAATTCCTATCCGGATCCTGGTATTACCGGGAGGATATCGACGCACGGAACCTGGACTGACAATACGTCAGTTTTACCTTGTTGGCATATCATTTGTCACAACCGTGACCGGATGTAAAACTAAAATTTGTTGTACGATGGAGAAAGGTAAGATTAATGTTACCACGGAGAATATTTTTCCCATTATTAAAAAGTTCCTTTACTCGGAGCATGAGATTTTCCTGAGAGAACTTATTTCCAATGCGGTAGATGCTACTCAAAAGCTAAAAACACTTGCTTCTGTTGGCGATTTTAAGGGGGAACTGGGAGATCTGACGATCAGGGTATCGCTGAACAAGAAAAAAAAGACCCTCACTGTTTCCGATGCCGGGATTGGGATGACCGCCGGAGAGGTGGATAAATATATCAACCAGATCGCATTTTCAAGTGCTGAAGATTTCATGGAGAAGTACAAGAAGGACAGCAATGCCATTATCGGACATTTTGGCCTGGGATTTTACTCTTCCTTTATGGTTGCAGACAAAGTTGAGATTGATACGCTTTCCTGGCAGGATAATGCCCAGGGCGTATTGTGGAGCTGTGATGGGAGCCCCGAATTCGCTATTGACGAATCAAAAAGAAAGGAGCGGGGAACTACAATTACCCTCCACCTTGACTCAGATAGTAAGGAGTTTCTGGAGGAACAAAAGATTAGTGAACTGCTTGACAAGTACTGTAAATTCCTTCCTGTTGAGATCGCCTTTGGAAAAGAGAAAGAGTGGAAAGACGGGAAAGAGGTGGAAACCGGTAAGGACCATATCATTAATGATACCAAACCATTGTGGACGCTTCCGCCCTCTGAGGTAAAGGATGAAGACTACAAAGAATTTTACCGGAAAATATACCCCATCGGCGATGAACCACTGTTCAACATTCATTTAAACGTGGATTACCCGTTTACACTGACAGGTATACTTTATTTCCCGCGTATCAAGAATAACATTGAGATACAGAAGAACAAGATACAGTTGTACAGCAACCAGGTTTTTGTAACCGACTCGGTGGAGGGGATCGTTCCCGAGTTCCTGACCCTATTGCACGGGGTACTGGACTCGCCCGACATCCCACTAAATGTTTCCAGAAGCTACCTGCAGAGCGACTCCAATGTGAAGAAGATCTCGGCCCATATTACCAAGAAGGTAGCCGACCGTCTTGAAGAGATCTTTAAAAATGACAGGGAGCAGTTCGAAAAAAAATGGGATGATCTGAAACTCTTTATTGAATATGGCATGATGTCAGAAGAAAAGTTTCATGATCGTGCAGAGAAGTTTGCACTTCTGAAAAATGTGGATGGAAAGTACTTTACCCTGAAGGAGTATGAAGAGTTGATCAAAGAGGGGCAGACCGATAAGAATAAAACGCTTATATACCTCTATGCCACTGATAAGGCAGAACAATACAGTTACATTGAAGCAGCAAAAGCAAAGGGATATGATGTGTTGCTGATGGATGGTCAGCTCGATACCCATTTCCTGAACCATATGGAGACCAAACTGAAGGACTCCAGGTTTGCACGTGTCGATTCGGATATTATTGACAAATTGATTGATAAGGAAGAGACCAGGGAGTCCAAACTGACTTCGGAGCAACAGGCGGATCTGACCCCGGTATTTCAGGCTCACCTGCCCGGACAGGAGATGAATTATTTTGTCAGTTATGAATCCCTTTCAGAGGAGGACCATCCGGTAATGATCACCCAGAGCGAATTCATGAGGCGCATGAAGGATATGGAGCAGCTGAGCGGACAGGCTTCCATGTACGGGAACCTCCCGGATTCATATAACCTGGTAATTAACTCCAACCACCCTCTTGTGAACAAAATAGCCGGTGGAATTGAGAAAAAGCTTGGTAAGAAACTGGAAGAGTTGCGTACAGAGAAGAAAGGTTTGTCCGAAGAGCAACAATTGCTGGAAAAGGCAAAAGAGGGAAAAAAGGAGGAGGAAATTCCCCAGAGTGAGAAGGACCAGATGGAAGTTGTCAATAAAAAACTTGGTGAACTTGAAGACAAGCGCATTGCCTTGCTGAAGAAACACGGGAAGAACCAGAAACTGGTTAAACAGCTGATCGACCTCGCACTGCTGGCCAACAACCAGCTGAAAGGGGAGGATCTGGCTGCGTTTGTAAAAAGAAGCGTGGATCTGATCAAGTAGGTGAGTGCTTTGGCTCCTATTCATCAATGAATGGTAACGACTCAAATGGCTTCAAATCTACAAGATAAATATTACAATAGCCAGACACATCGCTTGTGTAGAGCACCTGGTTACCAGCTGCATTAAAACGTGGATGAGGGTGGGAATGCTGGGTTTTTAAACTGGAATTATGGTAACATAAAATTCGCGGGCCATCATATGTTTTACCATTCCATTTCCAGAGTTTGATAACTCCTCCACCATCACCCACGATTAAATGCTTATCGTTTGAAAAAATATGGCCGGTGTTTTTCGAAAATTCCACCTCGACCAGGCCGGTGTTGTCATAACGGATATGTCCCAAAAAGGCACCCCCGTTTTTCCTGGTGCCATGAAACCCAATGGTTTCTCCATCGGCATACCAGTATTCGTGTCCCACACGTTCACCTTCCTGCTTTCTGGGCCGGATTTTCCAAACTTCTTTTGTTGCTGTGTTCATACACCAGATCCTGTTATCCACTTTATCCCAGGGACCTTCGTGACAAAATGTAAGTAAATCAGGCTGCGTTGGAGAGGTGTTGATATGGCCAATCTAGTATTTTTCTTCAAAGAGCACTTCAGAGCCTGAACCATCGGTTGCAACCCTGATTATCTTGCTAAGCGGTTTTGCCTCCCAGGTTTCCTTAAAACCAACATATCCCCGCAATACATCCACCTCAAACAAATGAGAGAGATCTTCAGATATACTGAAAATGACATATTTGCCATCGGCCTAACAGCTGGTTACAGAATTATCCCATCCCGGGTCACGTTTGAAAATGACTGATGATCGCCCGCTATTCAGATCCAGGGAGATGAGTTCAGTACCATGCCAGAAGAAAGCCTCCTCCTTAACGGGATTTTTACAGGCACTGAAGAACTCTATCTCAAGCGGTGGAGGAATTGGCTCAAGATCAGTTAATTGCTTGATTCCATAGTCATTCAGATCAATGGAAAACAAATTTGTCCGGTTGTTCCTGTCAGATGAAAACAATAATTTTTGATCGTTATCAAACCAGCCCGAATTGGTGAAATAAAAATGATGACTGTTCCCTTTGTAGT
>JANTFK010000211.1 GCA_024763595.1 Bacteroidales bacterium
GCTGGAGGACGGCACCATATCTTTCTATCACCAGGGTAATTTTACAGATCTATGCAGGGGGCCACACCTGGCCAGCACCGCACCCATCAAAGCCATCAAGCTACTGAATGTGGCAGGAGCATACTGGCGTGGCGATGAGACCCGTAAGCAGCTGACGCGCATATACGGCATTACCTTTCCAAAACAGAAGATGCTGGAGGAGTACCTGGAATTACTCGAACAGGCCAGGCAGCGGGATCACCGAAAACTTGGGAAAGAGCTGGAACTCTTTACTTTCTCCCAGCGGGTGGGGCTCGGCCTTCCACTCTGGTTACCCAAAGGTGCCCAGTTGAGGGAACGGCTGGAAAATTTTCTTAAAAAAGTGCAGCGTGAACACGGGTATGAACCGGTGATCACGCCCCATATCGGACAAAAGGAGTTATGGGTCACCTCCGGGCACTATGCCAAGTACGGAAAAGACAGCTTTCAACCTATCCACACACCCCAGGAAGGAGAAGAGTTTCTGCTGAAACCAATGAATTGTCCGCACCACTGCGAAATCTATAAATCCAAACCCCGCTCCTACCGGGATCTACCGGTACGGCTGGCTGAGTTCGGAACCGTTTACCGGTACGAACAGAGCGGAGAACTGCACGGCCTCACACGGGTCAGGGGGTTCACCCAGGACGATGCGCATATCTTCTGCCGGCCCGACCAGCTTAAAGCGGAGTTCATCAAAGTGATAGATATCATCCTCTACATATTTAAAACATTAGATTTCAAGGACTTTCAGACACAGGTATCACTCAGGGATCCCCATGACCGGGAGAAGTATATCGGTACGGATGAAAACTGGGAGAAAGCGGAGCAGGCAATACTTGAAGCAGTGGAAGCCAAAGGGATGGAGCATGTGAAAATTGAATATGGCGAAGCAGCATTCTATGGTCCCAAGCTCGATTTCATGGTAAAGGATGCCCTGGGAAGATCATGGCAACTGGGCACCATTCAGGTGGATTACAATTTGCCCGGACGATTCGGGCTGGAATATATCGGTGCTGATAACCAGAAACATGAACCGGTGATGATCCACCGGGCACCGTTCGGGTCCATGGAACGCTTTGTAGCTGTTTTGATCGAACATACAGCCGGTAAATTCCCCCTCTGGCTCACCCCCGATCAGGCTGTAATTCTGCCCATCAGTAAAAAATATCACGATTATGCAGAAAAAGTTTCAGATTTCCTGAAAAATTACGATATTCGCACCCTGATTGACGAGCGGAGCGAAAAGATAGGTAAGAAGATCAGGGATAACGAGTTAAAGCGGATTCCATATCTCCTGATCATAGGCGAAAAGGAGCAGGAAAGTGAAACGGTTTCCGTTCGCAGGCAGGGAGAAGGTGATAAAGGGGTAATGAAACTGGAAGAATTTGCACATTTAATAGAGGATGAGATTGAGAAGCAGTTGCAAACCACTGAATCAGATGTTTAATTAATTATAGGAGGAATTTGTCATAGCAGGACCAGGTCACTACCGCAGACGCAGAAACGATAGCCGCTCTAAAGACCGGATCTTTTACAGAACCAATGAACAGATCCGGGCCAGTACAGTTCGACTTGTGGGCGAGAACATTGAGAACCCGGGGATAGTCTCCCTGCCGGAAGCGCTCAAAATCGCCGATTCACTTGACCTTGACCTGGTAGAGATCTCGCCAAAAGCGGACCCCCCGGTGTGCCGTGCCATCGATTATCAGAAATTTCTCTACCAGCAGAAGAAGAAACAGAAAGAGATGAAATCCAAAGCCACAAAGATTGTGGTAAAGGAGATCAGATTCGGGCCCAATACGGATGAGCATGATTACGGTTTCAAACTGAAACATGCCCAAAAATTCCTGGAAGACGGCGCCAAACTGAAAGCGTTCGTTTTTTTCAAAGGAAGGTCCATACTTTATAAAGAGAAGGGTGAAATCCTGTTGCTCAGGCTGGCACAGGATCTGGAAGAACTGGGAAAAGTAGAGCAGCTCCCCAAATTGGAGGGCAAGCGGATGACCATGTTCCTGGCGCCCAAAGTGAAGAAAAAGTAGTTGTTTGTTTAGATAAATAGTTGGAATAATGCCAAAAATGAAAACAAATCCGGGAGCCAAGAAGCGATTCACGCTCACCGGAACAGGTAAGATCAAAAGAAAGCACGCTTATAAAAGCCATATTCTCACAAAAAAGTCCAAGAAGCGCAAGCGGAACCTGACCTATTTTGGTGAAGTTCACAAAGCAGACGAAGAGAATATCAAGCGTCTGCTGACTATGAAATAGCAGTTTAGTCTTTTGATAATCAGGTAAATCAGTATTCACCGGGATGTAGTGCAAGAAAGTGTCAGCATGACCGCCTGCATCCGAAAACGAAAGTAAAATGCCAAGAGCAACCCATGCTGTCTCATCCAGGCAGCGAAGAAAAAAAGTAATGAAGCAGACCAAAGGATACTTTGGTCGGAGAAAAAATGTTTGGACAGTTTCTAAAAATGCTTTTGAAAAAGGCCTGAGTTATGCTTACCGTGACCGCCGGAAGAAGAAAGCCGGTTTCAGGGCACTCTGGATCCAGCGGATCAATGCTGCGGTAAGGGAACATGGCATGTCCTATTCAGAATTCATGGGCAAGCTGGGAAAATCGGGTATCGAGATCAACCGAAAAGTACTCGCCGACCTGGCCATGAACGATCCAAAAGCGTTTGAAGCGATCGTTAACAAAGTCAAATAGACACCGAACAGCACTCATGCAGGGGCTGCGCCACCGAAAGGGGTTCAGCCTTTTTTTGTTTAGTCGGCCCGAGTTCGTAAGTTAGCAGCTCAGTTTATGGTATATATGTAACACCAGAACATATGACATGAAAATTGCACTTATAGGATACGGCAAAATGGGCAGAACCATTGAGGCCCTGGGGAAAGCCGGTGGAGACCTCTTCCCCCTGATCATTGATGAAAATAGCCGGGAAGAGCTCCGGTCAGTTTCCCCGGACACAGTTGATGTGGCCATTGAATTTTCGGTACCTGAAGCTGCTCCCGGTAATATCAGGGCATGCCTGGATCGTCATATACCTGTGGTCTCCGGAACGACCGGCTGGCAAGACCGGTTCGGGGAGATAAAGGAGTATTGCCTGGAAACGGGTGGTGCCCTCTTCTATGCAAGCAACTTCAGCATCGGTGTCACTATCCTGCAGAGCCTGAACCGGAAGCTTGCGCAAATCATGAACAGTTTTCCCGGCTACCGGGTATCGATGAAAGAGGTGCATCATATTCATAAGCTGGATGCCCCCAGTGGGACTGCTATCACGCTTGCCGAACAGATCATTGAGGAAAATGACCGGCTGAAGGGCTGGCAAATGGGCGGTACAGAGGTGAAAAATCCCGGTGTGCTACCCATCGAAGCCATTCGAGAAGGTGAGGAAAAAGGGTTTCATGCTGTTCAGTATGAGTCGGAAGTGGATATCATTGAGCTGAGTCATCAGGCAAAATCCAGAGAAGCCTTTGCAGCAGGAGCCCTGCTTGCTGCCAGGTTCCTCAGGGGGAAAGCCGGAATTTTCGGAATGGAAGATCTTCTCAAACACTGATCCCGATGAAAAGGAGCATCTGGAGCTATGCCGGTTTTGCACTGGCGGGACTCGTCTGGTCACTGCTGGTTATCTGGATCCGTTTTCCCTATTTGCTTCTCTTCAACCTGGTGTTGTTTGATATATTCATTTCCAGAAAGATTGACTGGACCCTGAGACAATACAACATGCCCCGTCTGGTCCGGTCATCCATCGAATGGCTGGCCATCCTGATCATTGCGATAGTCTGTTCCTTCTCGATAAAGATACTGTTCACTGAGGCTTATAAGATTCCCACTCCTTCCATGGAGGAGACGCTGCTGACCGGAGATTTTATTTTTGTAAGTAAACTTGCCTATGGCCCCAGGCTTCCCGAAACACCGCTTGCCTTACCGTTTTTTCACAACAAGCTTCCCTCCGGAAAAAAATCTTATTCGGAACGCTTTCAGTTACCCTACCGGCGACTAAAGGGTTTCTCCAGTGTAAAAAGGAATGATATCATCGTTTTCAACTTCCCCGAAGGTGATACCATGGTGGTGGAATACCCCGGGCAAAACTACTACTCCCTGATCAGGCAATATGGCAGGGAATATATCCTGTCTGAATTTAAGGTCATCACACACCCGGTTGATAAAAGGGAGAATTATGTAAAACGTTGCATTGGATTACCAGGCGACACGTTTCAAATTGTTGACGGAAAGATTATGATCAACGGTCTGGAGAAGCCTCCGCTACCACTGCAGAAGTTCAAGTATTATGTCACAACCAACGGGGCTCCGCTCCCCGACAGCCTGCTGGAGATTTTGCATGTTCCAAAAACTTCCGTTACATACAATCCCGTCAACTCACTGCACGTTTTATACCTGCCGGAGAACCGTCTGGCCACACTGAAATCTTTCTCATCTGTGAGAAGTATTAAACGCTATGTAGAGCCCACGCTCTCTTTTCAGAACCAGGAGATCTTTCCCCACAGTACAGCTTATCGCTGGACCGGTGATAATTTCGGGCCATTGCGTGTTCCTGCACGCGGAGATACCGTGCCCATTGATATGTTAACCATCCCATTGTATCAACGGATCATAGATGTATACGAAGAAAACGAACTGCATATTACCGGGGAAGAGATCTTTATCAACGGGGAACCAGCCTCTTCCTACATCATCAAAATGAATTACTATTTTGTAATGGGGGATAATCATCATAATTCGGCCGATTCCAGATACTGGGGTTTTGTCCCGGAGGACCACCTGCTTGGAAAAGCAATTGCCGTCTGGTTCTCCACTGAACCGAACAAAAGAATCATTGACGGTTTCAGAAAAGAGCGTATCTTTAGGGCCATAAAATAAAATCGATAATGGAATTAGATAAAGTATTGAAAAACAAATATTTCAGGTTTGGCGTTGCCGTAACTCTTTATATCCTTTTTGTGATCTGGCTCAGAAACTACTGGTTCTTTTTCGGAATTCCGGTTGTCTATGATCTCTATGTGAGTAAAAAAGTGAACTGGTCCTTCTGGAAAAGCAGAACCAAAAAAAATAATGTGATCATCGAGTGGCTGGATGCACTTATTTTTGCAGTGGTAGCAGTCTCACTGATCAATATCTTCCTGTTCCAGAATTACAAGATCCCCACCCCATCCATGGAAGGGAGCCTACTCGTGGGAGATCACCTCTATGTGAGTAAAACAGCATACGGGCCACGTACTCCGAATACACCCCTGGCCATCCCTTTTCTTCCCAATACAGTTCTTGGAAAAAAATCGTACCTGGAATGGATCAATTTGCCCTATAAGCGGCTTAAAGGCTTCAGCAAAGTTAAAAGAGACGATATTGTGGTATTCAATTTCCCGGCATCTGATACCGTGGCACTGGAAAAATCTGATCATAAACTCTATGCAAAGGGTAATTTCGACTATTATGACCTGATCAGGGATGAAACCTATAACCTGATGATGGCTGACCAGGCCCGGAACAACCGTACCAGGCCCTATGAAGTATATGAAGCCTATGTAAGAAAACAGATCGCACAGAAGTTCGATGTGGAAACCAGGCCGGTGGACCGCAGGGATAACTATATCAAACGTTGCGTGGCCATTCCGGGTGAAACCATCGAAGTAATCAACAACGATGTCTATGTGAACGGGGAGAAACAAAAACCACATGAAGGGATTCAGCGCTGGTACAGGGTCAGAACAAATGGCACGCCCATTAATCCACGATCCCTGGAACCCTTTGGAATAAGCAGGGACCTGGCCGATGTGAGAAACAATCCCAGTTACACCTTTCCCACCACCGGTAAGAATGCTGAAAAGATAGCGGTTTTACCCGGGATTGTAAGTGTGGAGGCCATGAACCTTTTTACCAGGGGTCAGTATGACAGGGATATATTCCCCCATGATGAAAGGTATCCGTGGAACCTGGAGTTCTTTGGACCGCTTACCATACCGGCAAAGGGCATGACCGTAGAGCTTAACAGCCTGACGCTTCCACTCTACAGGCGCATCATCGAAGCATACGAATCAAATGATCTGGAAATCAAAGGAGACAGGATCTTTATTAACGGAAAAGAGACCGGATCCTATACTTTTAAAATGGATTATTACTTCATGATGGGTGACAACCGGCACAATTCGGCCGACTCACGGTTCTGGGGTTTTGTACCGGAGGATCACATTATCGGCAAACCGCGCCTTATATGGCTGAGCGTGGACAAGGAGTACGGTAAAATCAGGTGGAACCGGATGTTCCGTATTGTAAGGGCTGACAGATAATCCCGGCTGTTCTTG
>JANTFK010000212.1 GCA_024763595.1 Bacteroidales bacterium
CAGATTCATCGCCGAGTTTGAGACCGGTGTACAGGCCGAAATCCACCTACATCCCCATTTTTATCACAGCTTTAATCATCCGGTAAAGACGAGGGACGATCTGAACCGGCTGGAGCTGCCTGACCCTGCTGATCCTGAACGTTACCGGGGATTTGAAAAGGATGTAGCTTACCTGAAGAGCAAAGGAGAATATGTGCTGGCTTCTCTGAATGGTTTTTTCTCCGGGCTGCACTATTTCTTTATGGAGTACCAGGATGTGTTGCTCACATTTCTGACTGACCCCGGGCTCATACAAGCTATGTTGGATCGGTTGGGAAACTGGAACCTTACAGCTGCCGAAAAGATGGTGAAGGCAGGTGCTGATTGTATCACCTTTTGTGACGACCTGGGATCTAAAGAAAGTATGCTCTTTTCACCTGAGATGTACCGCGATTTTATCAAACCCTGGCACCAGAAGTTGTGTAACCGGGTTCATGATCTGGGTGGTACGGTTCATTTACATACGCACGGGGCCATTCAACCGGTTCTGAATGATCTTGTGGAATGCGGATTCGACTTTATTAACCCGTTCGATCCGGAAGAGGGCTGGGACATTGAGGCAGTATTGCGGGATTACAGTGACAAATTTGTGGTTGTCGGAGGATTTCCGACAAAATTCTGGTACTGGCCGGCAGATCGGCAACACGCTTACATGGAGAAAATGGCCGGACTGGGAAGAAAATATGGCCGCCTGATCTTTATGGATTCCGGAGGAGTACCCGAGGATGTGAGCAGGGCGGATTTTGAACGCATTTCAAAAGTGAGCCGGGAGGTCCGGGGAGTGGAGGCCCTGCCCGGGTGTGTATAAAAAGCAAGCTATAGCATTATGAAACGAAGAAATTTTCTACTTACCACAGCTGCAGCTACTGCCTTGCCTGCAACAGGGTTCAGCACACTGCAAGGAAAGTGGGATGTAACTAAAAAAGAAAAAACAATTCAGGGGCGGGATCAAATATTTAAAGATTACGTTGGAATGACCATGAAGGAGCACCGGGAGGAACTAAGGAGCAGGCTGTACGACGAGTTCCTGCCATTCTGGGATAAGGGTGGTTATGATAAAGCATATGGTGGATTTATTTGCAACCTGACGACGGAAGGAGTACCTGTAGATGACGAAAAGTTCATTTGGTATCAGGCACGTGGAATCCTGATCTATTCATGTTTATACAGCAATTTCGGGCAGGACCCGGCTTTTCTTGATATTGCGAGAAAGACCCGCGACTTTATGGTTGACAAGATGTATATGGGAAAAGGAAGATGGGCTGAGCTGGTTCACAGGAATGGCACAGTAATTAAAGGCCCGGATCCTCAAACCGACGTTTACGGCTGGTTGACAGCAGCCCTCGGACTTGCAGAGTATTATAAAATCTCCCGGGATGAAGAAGATCTTATCCTGTTTAAAGCATCTGTACAGGCTGCATTGAAAGCCTATGATTCCCCTGATTATCTTAAAGGAACAAAAGATGAAGGATTAAGGTACCAGGGTTATTCAATGGATGTGATCCGGGCATTAACCCGGCTTTTTAAACACCATTCCGACAAACAGTTGAATAAACTGATGGATGAGCATCTGGACAGGCTGATGAAGAATTTCTTTAATCCAAAATACAGGATCTCGAATGAAATGCTCAATCATGATTACAGCAGGATTGCAGGCAGGGAATCATACATGTTTCTTGGACATGCACTGGAGACCCAGTGGATGGTAATGGATGCAGCTTTGATGAGAAAAGAGCAGTCTCTTTTCAATCAGGCCAAAAACAACTTCAGAAGGTACCTGGAGATAGGTTGGGATCATATTTTCGACGGTTGGGCCGGAGAACATTATTATGTATTCGAAGGAGAGGATCACGGGGCTGGTCCTGATTACTCTACAAAAACCATGTGGGCACATATGGAGATTTTAATCGGGTGCATGATGACCTTTGAACATACTGGCGAAGTATGGGCCATGGATTGGTACAAAAGAGTATGGGATTACGTGAAGAAAACATTCAGCAGAGGGACCGGCGCCTGGGAACAGGCTGTTAACCGCCGGGGGGAACCCATTTCAAGAGAAAAGTGGGGCATCAATCCTATGCGGCGGGGAAATTTTCATCAACCCCGATTCCTTATGTCAAATATGCTGAGCCTCGATCGTATGATAACTAACTAATCGAGAAGCCGTGTTGTATTTTTTTCTGTACACGGAAACCGGCCCCAACCTGCGAAGTCCGATCAGCTTTGAAAGTAAGCTGAAGGGGCTGAAGGAGAACACATGAAATCATCAATATACAGGTATTATGAACATGTTGAATATTTTACAGAGGGTTACGATCTTACTGTTTGCACTGGTTTGGGGAAGTAATTCCATGGCCCGGGAAAATAGAGGGACAGACGCATATGAGGCTCTGCTTAGAAAGGTAATTGTGGATGCGGACATCGTGCCGGTGCCGGGCGATTCCATCACAATTACAGTAAAATTCAATGTGCCTATGGATCGGGATTATAGTCCCGTGGCTACGTTAACCATCGGAGATAACGTACCACAACGCTTTGAACAGGGGAACTGGAGTGCTGACAGCAAGACGTGGGTAATGAATAAAGAGCGACTCGGCCCGGTTACAGGCCTGGGCCAATTGATTTTGGATGGGGCCAGGAGTTCCACAGGGCAGTTAATGGTAAGACATAAAGAAAATTTCCTGGTGGGTAAGGAGGCACTTCGGTCAAAGCTTGCAGAGATCGGCGACTGGATGCTCCACCACCGGCATGAGGTTATTTTTGTGGAAGGGTATGATTACCGTACCTTCCTGGCGCTGTATGAGATTACCGGAAAACAGGATTATCTCGATGCAGCCCGCAAGGGAGCAGAACACCTGCTTGAAAAACAGCATCCCTATGGCCATTGGTCCACCGGGTATGGCAGTACTTATCTGGCCGATGCAGGCAGCGCCCTGGGCGCATTCATTAATTTTTACAAGTATGCAACGCCTGAAGAGGAAAAGAAGATCGATAATGCACTACAGCGCTATTATGATATGATGCTCGTAAAAGGGGATGGAACCGGCAATCCTTTTGTTCACAAAGCGGGTTACCTGGGAGTCGGTTTCAAAGATTTCAAAGCGGGAAAAGTCGTTGAACCCATGAACAACCCTTATACCATCTCCACATCGCTCAGCGGGGCTGCATTGTTTGCTGCCTCATTCTACCTGTACGGCGAAAAGAGGTATAAAGAGATATCTGTTCATGCAGTTAACTGGCTTTTGGCTACGCAAAACGAAGCAGGGGTTTACCCTTATATTATCGACGACTGGGATCCAAAAAGAGAACATATCTGGGAAAATTATTTGTATGCCGCATCTACATATGTTGGTGAAGGGCTGATTGCTGCCTGTACCTATCTCAACGATCCGGCAATGAACAAAAAGATCGAAAAAGCCCAGGAACTTCATGTCGGGTGGTTGTTAAGTACACAAAATGAAGATGGCAGCTGGGGCGAGGATAAATCGTTCAATTCCACACGCGGCCATGGCGTGGTGAATGTATTAAGCTGGTACTATAACCATGTTAAACAGGACCGGAGGGTGGCAGCAGCCATACGCCGGTATTATCTGCTTCTACTGGACGACAACCGCAGGAGTTACCAGGAAGTTGCCCGGCATCCGATAGGGAAATGGGAATGGAAAGTAGCGGGGGAGTATGTAAGTACCGCCCTGGCCGGACGTGCCCTTGCAGAGATCATCAAACCGGATGTGGATTGTTACCGCTGGAAGGGGCTCCCGCCAGATTCGCCAACACAATAATCATCAAAAATGGACAGGATCAACTATAAAAAGAATGCAGACGCAGTACTGGAACGTCTGAGGCTTTTATATGCACGGAAAGCCGGAGATCAAATATTCGCAGATTATTTACTTCCGAGTCCCGCGTTATCTGATTTTATTGCAAACAACAGAAAAGGATATGTTCCCTATCCGGATCCGGCAGTGAGGGCTGATTTTTGGGACAGGTGGTTGAAGGAGAAAACGGAGGTTGAAGACGATAGTATACCTACTGCCTATATGAGTGAATTTGATCAGGGACTGTATGGTGCATTGGTTGGTGGTGATATTCAATTCCTGAACGACCCGGCATCGGGGTGGATATCATCCATGATAAAACCCATGTATGAAGATCTGACAGCATTTGATTTTCCTCCCATATCGCAGGAGCATCCCTGGTTTCAGAAGTATTTACATCAGATAGAGGTATTTTCAGAAAGGTCCCGGAATAATTTTGGCATCAGTCATTTTATCCTGATCGATTCCCTGAATTTCGTATTTGAGCTTGTTGGTGCTACGAAAACATACCTGAGCCTTTTCGAACAACCGGATTTGGTACAGGAGGTGATCGATTATGCCTATAACCTGAATGTGGCGGTTCAGGAAGCTTTTTTTGAGCACACTCCCTCATACAGGGGTGGCACATTCGGCAACCATGCACAGTGGATCCCCGGCAGGATCGTTTCCGAAAGTGCAGATCCCTTCCATATGACCTCAGTGGACGATTATGAAAAATGGGGAGTGGAGAGTATTGAAAAGATATTCGACAGGTTCGACGGCGGGGTAATGCATATACACAGTAACGGCCGGCATTTGTTAAAGGCGGTTTCAAAGCTAAAAGGTTTGAAGTCTATTTATTTGCTGGATGAGAAAGATAACCCGCTGGCCTTTGATGTTCTGGGACAACTGAAGCAACAGACAGGTGATGTCCCGCTGATCGTAAATGTCGATGAAAATAAATTCGAAAAAAGTCTGAAGGAGCATGCTTTACCCACAGGCGTCATGTATGTAGTTAAATCGGAAAAAACGATAAGTGAAGTAAACAAAGCGATGGAAAAAATCAGGGAGTACAGAAGCTAAGGGAAAAATCAAACTTAAAAAAAGCGAATGATGAAAAGACGTAAGTTCCTATTTCGCACAGCCGCAACAGTTGCACTGCCGGTAACAGGATTCGGCGCGGTTCAGCATACACATCAGGGCAATGCTGATAGTGGAAAAACAGGGGGCCGGGATCAATTATTCAAAGACTTTGTGGGGATGACCCTACAGGAACACCGGGATGAACTCTACGGCAGGCTGTATGATGAGTACCTGCCCTTCTGGGATCATGGAGGATATGACAAGGAATATGGAGGATTCATTTGCAACCTGACTGCTGAAGGGGTACCTGTTGATGACGAAAAGTTCATTTGGTACCAGGGACGGGCTGTCTGGGTTTACTCCTTTCTGTACAATAATTTCGGGAAAGACCCGGCTTATCGTAAGATCGCCGGAAAGACGCGGGACTTTTTGGTTGACAAAATGTATCTGGGAGAAGGACGATGGGCAGAACTGGTCAACCGGGATGGTACGATAATCAAAGGGGCAGAACCGGATGCTGATGTATATGGTTGGTTGTTCGCTGCCAACGGTCTGGCCGAATACTACAGGATTTCACATGATGAAGAGGATATAAGTCTGGTCAAAGAATCGATCAGGTCTGCGATGAAAGCCTATGATTCTCTCAATTATTTAAAAGGAACGTTGTATGAAGGATTAAGATTCCAGGGACACTCCATGGTTATGATCCGGACCATAACACAGATGTTGACATACCACAGGGATGATGCCTTGGAGAAACTGCTTGATCTGCATCTGGATAAACTGATGAAAAACTTCTACAATCCCCGGTACCGTATCTCAAATGAACGTCTTAATTATGATTACAGCAGGATTGCAGCTCTGGAAACCTATATGTTTCTGGGACACTCATTGGAGACGCAATGGATGGTTATGCAGGCAGCCTTGTTAAAAAAGGATCAAACGCTTTTCGATCATGCAAAAAATAACTTTAGAAGGTACCTGGAGATAGGTTGGGATCATATTTTCGACGGTTGGGCCAGTGAACATTATTATGTGCTTGAAGGAGAGGGTCACGGGGCTGGCCCTGATTACTCTACAAAAACCATGTGGGCACATATGGAGGTTTTAATCGGCTGCATGATGATTTTTGAACAGACTGGGGAAGTATGGGCCATAGATTGGTACAAACGCGTATGGGATTACGTGAAGATAACATACAGTAGAGGGGCCGGCGCCTGGGAACAGGCTGTTAACCGCCGGGGAGAGCCCGTTTCAAGAGAAAAGTGGGGCATCAATCCTATGCGCCGTGGTAATTATCATCAACCCAGGTTCCTGATGCTGAACATGTTGAGTCTCGACCGAATGATAAATAGAATCAGTGAACAGGAAATCACTTAAATACACATAAATAAGACAAGCAAATGTCAGGTACAAC
>JANTFK010000213.1 GCA_024763595.1 Bacteroidales bacterium
CCCATGGAAACCAGCCTTATAATGGTTCTTTCACGGTGGGTCAATACGGTGACCCGGGCATCTTTTTTACCCGCTCCATGAAGCTCCATGAATTTCATGATTTTTTCTGTGAGGGCTTCTTTTGATTCGTCCGGATTGATCGACGCCTGTTCGTTGCCTGGAGTCTCCTTTGTTTTCAGCAAAATGGTTTTTTCAAGCAGGCCTGGACGGGAAAGAAACAGCCGGGTGGTGCCGTTAAAAACAGGCTGACTGATAATCAAAAAATCCACATTGTGGTGCTCCAGGTACCTCATCAATGGATCTCCTGCATCAAATTCCCTGATGATCGTTGTCCCGGGAATACGGTTCAGGAGGGAAACCATCCCTTTGCGCAGGAGCCAGGAGTCGATGGCCACTATAAATCCGGACCTTCTCATTCGTCCCCTTTTCTGTTAAGCAGTTGTTGTTCCAGTTCTACCACCCTGGGAATAAGCACTTTATCTTCCATATTGGCATGATCTATCAGATCATTGACCAGGTTGGCCAGGTCATGCAAAACCTGGTGGCATAACTGGAAATCCTCAAAGGGAGGAAGATATTTGATGATCAAGCTGGAAAGATGTTCCAGACTGGTTTCGAGCCTTCCATGTTCCTGTTCAAACGCTTTGATGGAATAGTTCCTGAGCTTTGTAATAAAAGAAGGATCCGGATGCCCGAGAGCAGATTGTTTCTCCAGTTCAAGGATATAGGGTAACACATGCTGTTCCTCTTCGTTAATATGTTCCTTCACATCTTTTTTAAAGTCATGATAGAAACTGGTAACCAGGTTGATCTCTTTGTTGGAAAGGGATGAGTTTTCCAGCAAACGATGGATCTTTTCCTCTATCATGGGTAAAGCCGTTTCCATAAAATAGGTATGGGTAGCAGTCAGGTATTTGATCATCGTTCCCAGTGAAAACAGGGAAAGTCCTTCTCCCGGTACATATTGCATATCCAGGTATGCATTGGCTATTTCCAGAAAAAAATCAACATCCACATGATGGGCGTTACATACCTCTTCCACACTCATTTCGCCAAATCCAAGTGTCAGGTTAAACCTGGGGAAAAGCAGTAACAATTTCTGGTTTTCAAGCACAACCTGGCCCATTGTCATATCCCTGGTAATCATTTTTTATCCTTTTGACGGGTAATTTCAGATTCAGTTATTCCATATTTCTCATCTTCTTCCAGGTTTCCCAGCGGTTCAACATGCACCATCACATCATAGATGTTTTTCAGGCTGGATTTAATACTTTTCTCCACACGCCTTGCAATCTGGTGTGCCTCTTTTACAGTGAGGTCGGGCAATACCTCAATATCCAGGTTCACCATGTAGTGATGTCCTATTTTCCGGGCGCGAACCCGGTGTGGATTGTGTGCCCCTTCGACCCCGTTAACCGCTTCAAAAAGACGGTTGTATACTTCAATGTTATCAATGCCATCCATCAGGTCAATATTGGATTTCATAAATATTTTGAAGGCCTGGTACATGATAAAAGCACTGATGGCAAAAGCTATGAGCCGGTCAATCAGTGGTTCCTGCAGCAGTTTTGTAAAAATAAGGCTTAAAAGTACGCTCAACGAAATGAGAATGTCGTTGCGCATATTGACCGCATTGGCAATAAGCATGGGGCTCTCCACTTTTTTACCGGTTCTGAACAGCATCAGGGTGAGTGCAAGTTTTCCAAGGATAGAGATGATGGTTACCCAGATGGCCAGGAGAGAAGGAATCTTCAGATCGGCTCCTTCTGCCAGCATCCTGACCGTTGAATAGGCCAGCTGCGCTCCTGCAAAAAAGATCATAAACGATAATATCCGGGTGGCTACGGTATCCATTTTTTTGTAACCGTAGGGATATTTGATATTTGGTGGCCGGGAAATAATCCTGGCCGCCAGTAAAACGACCAGCGATGAAACCAGATCAGTGGCAGAATCAATCCCGTCGGCGATCACCGCAAAACTACCGGAGATGAACCCGGTCACCAGCTTCAGTACAGCCAGCAGACCATTTCCCAGTAATGCCCACCAGGAGGCACGAATGATCCTCTCTTCCCTTTGCATCTATCCTTTCTCTGTATTAATGAGTTGGGGATTATGATCCGTATCGTATTCAAATTGCAGGGTGACATGACCAATATTGAAATCCGTTTTTAACAACAGTTCTATAGTGTGCCGGATCTTTTGAACATGGCTCAGTTTCAGATCTTCTTTCAGTTCCACATGCGCCTCCAGGTGAATTTGACTGTCTGTTAGCATCCATGCGTGTAAATGGTGGATATGCAACACTTCAGGGATCTGCTCAACACCTCTTTTCAGTTTTTGAAGATTAAGTTGCTCCGGGGTAGACTGCATCAGAATGTGAACCGATTCTTTGAGGATGACAAATCCGGAATGAATGATATAAATAGAGATCAACAGGGTAATAACGGGATCGATCCAGTAGAAGCTGAACAGATGTATCAGGATGCCACCGATGATCACCACCACTGAGGAGAGGCTGTCACCGATCAGATGCATATAGGCAGCTTTGACATTGATACTTTTACCCGCATCTTTTTTCAGGATGATCACCGCAAAAAGGTTTGCCAGCAATCCGATCATGGCTACAACCAGCATGATCAGCGATCGAATGGGACAGGGTTCGTGCCACCTTATCCAGGCCTCTTTCAAAAGGAAAAAGCTCATTACGATCAGCAGCACGGCATTCAACAGGGCAGCCAGGATCTCTACCCGTTTATATCCGAATGTTTTTTTCTGATTGGCTTCCCGTTTCCCGATCACAATGGCCAGGTAAGCGATGAAAGTGGCAAATGTATCGCTCAGGTTGTGGAGGGCATCACTCAGCAGTGCAAGACTACCCGAAAGGATACCTCCGGCAATTTCAACAATGGTGATCACCAGGTTGAGCAGGGTTGTAACCAGCAGGTTTTTTTCATTTACCGGATGATAATGGGACCGGTGTTTTCCGCTATGGCGTTTGCTGTGTGCCGGCATGTCAGATAAATAGTAATAGACTCAGGGCCATGACAATCATGCCACCTACAAATCCAAAAACTGCATGGTGGTGCAGACCATATTCCCGGGCTGTAGGCAACAGCTCATCGATGGAAATAAATACCATGATACCGGCCACCCCGGCAAAGATCATCCCGAAAAGGGTATCACTCAGAAAAGGCATTAAAATCAGGTAGGCCAGCAATGCGCCTACCGGTTCGGCCAGTCCCGAGAGAAATGAGAGATAGAAACCCTTCCTGCGGCTTCCGGTACCATAGGAGATGGGAACCGAAACAGCGATTCCCTCCGGTATATTGTGAATGGCGATGGCCACTGCAATGGGAATGGCGATTGTACTATCCGACAATCCTGCAATAAAAGTGGCAATACCCTCCGGGAAATTATGAATGGCAATGGCAATGGCGGTAAACAGACCCATCCGCACAAGCCGCGGATCTTTTGATCTGTTCTGTGATATATCTTCCACTCTCCTTACCTCATGTGGGTTTTCCCGGGATGGAATGAGACGGTCAATGATTGCAATAATTAAGATACCGGCAAAAAAGGCCAGCACGGCATACCATGCTGCCGTTTTCTCACCCAATCCGGGGATCATCACATCCCTGGCCTTGGGCAGGATCTCAACGAACGAGACATAGATCATTACACCGGCTGAAAAGCCAAGAGAAACCGATAAAAAACGGGTACTGGTACTTTTGGTGAAGAAAGCCAGGGCACTGCCGATCCCGGTGGATAAACCGGCAAATACCGTAAGTCCGAAAGCCAGCCAGAAGTTCCCTGTTTCCATGTTGCCCGGTTCTATCTGGCCTTTCTTCCTTTCGGGGGCGTTTTAGGCAGCGGCTCCCTGGAAAAATATGATGGCTTCATTTTTGTAAGAAGGATCATGGCCACACCAGCAAGGATAAAGGGCAGGCTCAGCAGCTGTCCCATATTGAATTTCATACCGGCTTCAAAAGCTACCTGGTCGTTCTTAACAAATTCGATCAGAAAACGGGCAGAAAAAAGCAGGATCATGAAAAGGCCGAAAATAAACCCATCCCTGATTTGCATATGGCGTTTCCTGTAAAAGGTTAGCAGAACAACGAAGATCAGCAGGTAACTGAACGATTCATATAACTGGGTGGGATGCCTGGCCACGGTAGGTAGCAGCTGGCCGGTGTTGGAGTCGTACAACCTGTCCCTTACAAATTCAAATCCCCAGGGAAGATCGGTTGGCAATCCATAAATCTCCGAGTTAAAGAGATTTCCCAACCGGATAAATGCACCACCCAGGGCCACCACGATAACAATACGATCGATGAGCCAGAGAAAACTGAGTTTGTATTTCCGGATATAGAGCCAGAGAGCCAGCAGAATTCCGATGGCTGCACCGTGACTGGCCAGTCCTCCCTTCCAGATCTTAAGGATCTCAACTGGATTTTTCAGAAAATAATCTGGTTCGTAAAAGAAACAGTGTCCCAGCCTGGCCCCAACGACTGTACCCACAGCAATATAAATTAAGAGCTGATCCAGCATTTCAGAGGTAAGTCTTTCGGTAGCAAGAAAGCGGGTAAAAACAAAATATCCGGCTAAAAAAGCGGTAGCAAAAAGTAATCCGTACCAGCGAATGCTTAAGGAGCCAATACTGAATATTTCCGGATCAACATTCCAGGTGATTGCATTAAATATCATAACTGGGCCAGGGTTTAAAACATTTCGTTACAAATATAATAACATTCCGGGGGTTTGATTCTTTTCGCATTATTCACCCGTAGCATTTATCTTTGTATGTTTGCACCGGTGTTATGGAAAGGCTGAGACCATATCAATATATCATCCTGCTGATGCTCCTGCTGCTGGAGTGGAGTTGCGCCCAGCAGGGATCACCTTCCGGGGGCCCGAGGGATGTGGATCCACCTGTGGTTACGGGTAGTGAACCGCCTAATTATTCCACCATGTTTGAGGCAAACAGGATTGAGATCACTTTTGATGAATATATCGTACTGGATAATGTTAACCGGGAACTGATCGTTTCTCCCCCCATGGAGGAGCAACCAAAAGTGAAACTCAAAAATAAAACACTGATCATCCAGTTTGAGGAACAGCTCAAGGATAACACCACTTATACTTTTAACTTCGGAAGTGCCATTAAGGATCTTCATGAAGGGAATAAACTACTCAATTTCGAGTATGTATTTTCTACCGGGGAGCAGCTCGATTCACTATCCGTTAAAGGGACACTGCGTTATGCCAGGGACCTGACAAAACCGGGAGAACCCGTCTCCATCATGCTCTATACGGATCTGAGAGATTCTGTACCCCTGTTGGATATTCCGCTCTATGTGGGCAGGTCGGACGACAGTGGTGTATTCAGTGTCAATAACCTGCGTTCAGATATCTATAAGGTGGTCGCATTAAAGGATGGGAACAACAATTTTCTTTTTGACATGCCCGGGGAAGAGATTGGATTTCTGGATACAAGTTTGATTGTAAGTGCAGCGTTTGCCAGGCAATTACTGGTATCCCCGGATACCATGACGCTAGATTCAGCCCTATATCAGCCGGACAGCATTAAAGCGCCGCAACCTGATCTCAATTCCATCTATATCGATCTGATGTTGTTTACAGAAGAATCGCAAATTCAATATCTTACAGATTATTCCAGGGAAGATCCAAGGATGATCAGACTCGTATTTGCCCGTTCCCTTACCGATACATTCAGTTACAGTTTCACCAATACAAGGAAGGATCAGCCTTTAACCTTCCTGGAGCATTTCTCGGAGGGGCGGGACAGCCTCACCCTGTGGATCAGGGATTCGCTCTATTATAAACAGGATACCCTCACACTGGCCATAAACTATACAGCAAAAGATACGGCCAATCGCTATGTCACCCAGTCAGATACCCTGATATTGGCCTACAGGGAAAAAACCACAAAAAAGAAAAAGGACGGTAAAATCCCGGCAGCGGTAGAGAAGTTGCAGTTATCCACCATCAAAGATAAAGGGATACAGGAACTCAATGGAAACCTGGTAATAGAAAGCAATTTTCCCATAGATGAGATAGACGATTCCCGGATCTGTTTATACCGGTTAGCCGACTCGGTCGAAGTGGCGGAACCTTTCCGGGTATTCAGGGATTCGCTGTTGCCGGCAAGGGGTTGGATCACGGCTGCATGGCAATCCGCCACCAATTACAGGATGGTTCTGTTACCCGGGGCAGTCACCAGTATTTATCCACCGGTCCATGATACCATCGATGTTACTTTTGCTACCCGTGACATGGAGTATTACGGAAAGATCCTGCTATCGCTGGAG
>JANTFK010000214.1 GCA_024763595.1 Bacteroidales bacterium
TTCATTTTAACACGAGACCCGGCAAACATTCGAATTACAAAGTTACAGCCAGTGGCAGAAAAATAAAGAAGCCGCCCCATATGACTTATGAGACGGCCTCTGCTAAACCAATGATCGGTGTTATATATCTATTTTACCTCTTCTATTTTACCTCTTCGAAATCAACATCGGTTACCTCGCCGTCATCACCTTTCCCGGCGGTTGGTTCGGCAGTGGGTTGTTGTTCTCCTGCCTGGCCGTCCCCGCCAGCAGCCTGCTGGGCATTGTAAATCTCCTGGGAGGCAGCCTGCCATGCAGTGTTAAGCGCTTCTGTGGCCTGGTCAATTCCATCCAGGTTTTCCGATTTATGGGCCTCTTTCAGTTTGTTGATTGCCTCCTCAATGGGACCTTTCTTTTCTGCAGGGATCTTATCTCCAAATTCCTTCAGCTGCTTTTCAGACTGGAATATCAGGCTGTCGGCACTGTTGAGTTTGTCAATACGCTCCCTGGCTTTCTTATCGGCTTCTTCGTTTTCCTGGGCTTCCTTCTTCATCTTTTCGATCTCTTGCTCCGACAGACCGGATGAAGCCTCAATGCGGATGCTTTGTTCTTTTCCGGTTCCTTTGTCCCTTGCCGATACATTGAGTATACCGTTGGCATCGATGTCAAAGGTGACCTCAATTTGCGGAATTCCACGTGGTGCAGGCGGAATACCGTCCAGGTGGAAGCGTCCGATGGTCTTGTTATCCTTGGCCATGGATCTTTCTCCCTGAAGAACATGGATCTCTACCGAAGGCTGGTTGTCTGCCGCAGTGGTAAAGGTCTGGGTCTTCTTGGTGGGAATGGTGGTATTGGCCTCAATCAGTTTGGTATTGACGCTACCCATGGTCTCAATTCCCAGCGACAACGGGGTGACATCCAGCAGAAGCACATCTTTAACTTCTCCCGTCAGTACACCGCCCTGGATCGCTGCACCGATTGCCACAACTTCATCCGGATTGACTCCCTTGGATGGAGATCTCCCGAAGAAATCTTCAACCACCTTCTGAATAGCAGGGATCCGGGTGGAGCCACCTACCAGGATCACTTCATTGATGTCGCCGGCGGTCAGCCCGGAATCTTTCAATGCTAATTTACAGGGCTCAATGGTGGACTGGATCAGTGTATCGGCCAGCCCTTCAAACTTGGCCCTGGTAAGGGTCTTGACAAGGTGCTTGGGTATACCGTCAACCGGCATGATATAGGGCAGGTTGATTTCTGTTTGCGTAGCGCTTGAGAGTTCGATCTTTGCCTTCTCAGCAGCCTCTTTCAGGCGCTGCAGGGCCATGGGATCCTTTTTCAGATCAAGGCCTTCGTCTTTCTTGAATTCATCTGCCAGCCAGTCGATAATTACCTGGTCAAAATCGTCACCTCCCAGGTGGGTATCACCGTTGGTAGATTTAACTTCAAATACGCCATCGCCAAGTTCCAGGATAGAGATGTCAAATGTACCTCCACCCAGGTCAAATACCGCGATCTTCAGATCTGAAGTTTTTTTATCAAGCCCGTATGCCAGCGATGCGGCAGTTGGTTCGTTGATAATGCGTTTTACTTTGAGCCCGGCAATCTCACCGGCCTCTTTGGTTGCCTGGCGCTGAGAGTCACTGAAGTACGCCGGTACTGTAATCACAGCTTCTGACACCTCCTGTCCGAGGTAATCCTCAGCCGTCTTCTTCATTTTCTGAAGTACCATGGCAGATATCTCCTGGGGAGAGTACTTACGGTCGTCGATCTGAACGCGCGGCGTGTTGTTCTCACCTTTAATAACCTTGTAAGGAACGCGCCCGGTCTCTTTGGTTACCCGGTCAAATGTTTCACCCATAAAACGTTTAATGGAGAAAACTGTCTTTGTTGGATTTGTGATGGCCTGCCGTTTGGCCGGATCACCCACTTTTCTCTCACCATTCTCCACAAATGCCACCATGGAAGGGGTGGTTCTCTTCCCCTCGCTGTTAGGAATTACAACGGGTTCGTTTCCCTCCATGACTGCTACACAGGAGTTGGTGGTACCTAAGTCTATTCCGATAATCTTACTCATGATTCAATATTGTTTTAACTTGATTATATGCTGCTTTTACGATTAAATGTTGCTTTCATGCTTCATTATCTATCGAAGATTATGCCAAGCGCGCTTTTTCTTCTGCCGAATGCTAATATGACATTAAAATGAAGGGGAATCTTCCAGGGCCATGTCAGGTTTACTGACAAATTGACCGTCAATAGGAAATTTATTATAAACTTTGCAGAGAACTTAAAAGAAATACTTATGCCTCTTCACAGCAATGTTAAGCGTGTTACCACCCATGTGCTTCATGCGATGAAATTAAAAGGGGAGAAGATCGCTATGCTGACAGCGTATGATTACTCCTTTGCCCGTCTACTCGACCAGGCAGGAGTGGATATCATATTGGTGGGAGATTCTGCATCCAATGTGATGGCCGGATTCGAGACTACCCTTCCCATTACACTGGATAATATGATCTATCATGCAGCATCGGTTGTAAGGGGCACGAGCCGGGCCCTGGTGGTGGTGGATCTTCCTTTCGGTACCTACCAGGGGAATTCCAAAGAGGCGCTGGCTTCTGCGATCCGTATCATGAAGGAGACAGGTGCCAGTGCTATTAAACTGGAAGGAGGCGTGGAGATCAAAGAATCTGTTGAACGCATTCTTTCTGCCGGAATCCCTGTGATGGGGCACCTGGGCCTGACACCGCAGGCTATTCATAAGTTCGGCACCTATGTGGTAAGGGCCACAGATAAGAAAGAGGCCGATAAATTGAAATCGGATGCTCAGGAGCTGGCAAAAACCGGCTGTTTTGCTATTGTACTGGAGAAGATACCGGCAAAACTGGCGGGTGAGGTGAGTGGCTCCATTCACATTCCCACCATTGGCATCGGGGCCGGAGCTGAAGTGGATGGACAGGTGCTGGTATTGCATGATATGCTGGGAATCACGCAGGAGTTCTCGCCGCGCTTCCTGCGGCGGTACCACAACCTGCAGGCAGAGATCAAGGGAGCGGTTCAGAACTACATTGCTGATGTCAGGTCGGTCAAGTTCCCGAATGAGAATGAACAGTATTAGTAACCTGAAAGTGAGTGATCCCAAACCTCCGGTTACAATTTTATATGAGGACAATCATCTGTTGATTGTCAATAAGCGTGTATCGGATATCGTACAGGGTGACCGGACCGGAGATGTGTCGCTGGACCGTTCGCTCAGGAATTTTATCAAAGAGAGGGACGGTAAACCCGGAGAGGTGTTTCTGGGTATTCCACACCGTCTCGACAGACCGGTAAGCGGTGTGGTCATTTATGCCAAAACAAGTAAGGCGCTGAGCCGTGTGGCCCGGATGTTCAAAGAGAAGGAGGTTGAGAAGATCTACCATGCCATTGTAGAGAAGCCTCCCCGGCATGATGCAGGGGTCCTGGAACATTATCTTACGCGGAATACCAGGCAGAATAAGTCTTATGTGCACAGCCAGGAGGTCACAGGTTCCAAATTTGCCCGTCTCAGCTACCGGGTACTTGCTGCTTCTGATCATTATCACCTGCTGGAGATAAGCCTGGAAACAGGCAGGCACCATCAGATCAGGGCCCAGCTGGCTGCCATCGGGAGTGTGATCAAAGGGGACCGGAAATACGGGGCCAAACGAACCAACAAGAATGGCGGTATCAGTCTTCATGCACGCAGGGTCTCATTCATCCATCCGGTCAGGAAGGAACCAGTAGAAGTGGTAGCCCCTTATCCCAGGATGGATATTTTCCCTGTTTTTAAGGTTCCGGAACAGTAAACAGATCCTGGCTGAGCCTGCGGTTGGGCCGGAAATCTTCTGAAGCTGTTTTTCATCCGCTCCGCAGACGATCCAGTTTAAACGGGAGCGGAAGCAGGTCCGTGACCTGTCGTATCACCTGGATCTTGTACGTGCCATACAGGATCACTTCCAGCGGAACACCTCCCTGGATCTCTTTTTCATAAAGTACCTGCCTGCATGCACCGCAGGGAGCAACAGGCTCTTCCTGGAAAACTCCATTCCGCATGGCCGCTATGGCAATGGAACTGGCCGGTACATCCGGGTACCGGGAGCCGGCGTAAAAGATGGCTACCCGCTCGGCACACAATCCCGACGGATAGGCTGCATTCTCCTGGTTATTTCCTGTAATGAATGCGCCGTTTTCCAGCCTGACCGCTGCCCCAACTTTGTAGCCGGAATAAGGGGCATATGCATCCTTTGTGGCAGCAATGGCTTTTTCCACAAGCGCTGCCTGTTCATCATCAAGCTCTTCGATCCGTTCAAACTCCTGTACCCGTATGGTATATGCGCGTAGCTTCATGGGTGGTGATTTAGCATTAAATTTAAGTTTTTTCCCTTATACATAAGATTTTGTTTTCAACGCTCGTTGATGAGAAGGGCATTGTTAAAAACTCCGGCATGAACATGGATATCATATCCCTATTTTTACGACAATCTTTGTAGTTATCGAATGGGGAAAAATGTGTTGAGGCTTTCGCGGACTAAATGGATCATCCTGATTGTGCTGGAGATGGCCCTGTGCCCTGACATATCCGGACAGCACGGGAAGGAGATGACCAGGGAGGAGTATATCCTGACCTATGCAGATCTGGCCATGAAAGAGATGGCCAGGGTGGGCATACCTGCCAGTATTACACTGGCGCAGGGTTGCCTGGAATCCAATAACGGGAACTCCACGCTGGCTGTAAAGGCAAATAACCATTTCGGTATTAAATGTCATGAGTGGGACGGCAAAACCATCTATCATGATGATGACCGGCGGCACGAGTGTTTCAGGGCATATCCTTCACCCTATGAATCATACAGGGACCACTCCATATTCCTGACAACTTCAACAAGGTATGCTTCCCTGTTCGAACTCAATCCGCATGACTACAGGGGATGGGCCAGGGGTCTGAAGAAGGCAGGTTATGCCACATCAAATACTTATTCCAGGCTCCTGATCAAGATCATCGAGGAGAACGAACTCTACAGATATGATATCCTGGTACTGGAGGGAGGGCTGGGAGATGGCATTGATACCACATCGCATCTGACCGAACACGGCTATTCCACAAGCCGGGAGATTCTGCTCAACAACCGCATCGAATATATACTCACAGTGTCCGGGGATACCCCCGAATCATTAAGACAGGAACTTGGACTGTACAGCAACGAGATATACAGGTACAATAACCTGTTCAAGGGAGCAAAGCTCGAGCCGGGTCAGATTATCTACCTGCAACCCAAACGAAGGAAGGCTGCCAGGGGCAACGAGATCCACAGGGTGGAAGAGGGCCAGACCATGTATGATATATCACAGATCTATGGTGTCAAACTAAAACAACTTTACCGGATGAATCTGATGACCGAAGGGGAACAACCCCTGGAGGGCACCGAGATCTACCTGCGGCATAAAAAACGTAAACCTGTGCTGAAGTCTGAGCCCGCGGATGAACCACCCGAAGAAGAGGAGATGGAGTTCCGCTTTGATAACTGATGTAACTATTTTTCTGATAGTTCACCGACCAATCCGTAATAGGAAATGGCCTGTCTTCTCTGACTGGCAATGTTAAGCGAGCCATATCCACCGGAGCCTGCCACCAGCATGACATCGAATCTGTCATTGGACGTTCTCATCACAAATTTGACCGTAACTGTACCTTTCTGGCTGTTTCCGGTCACGGTCAGATCTTCCGGTTCACCTTCGAACTCAATGCCTCCGTCTCCGCCGAGATCAGCCTGGTACGCCCTGCCATAATAGGGAAGGTATGCCTGATAGATCCCTGCTCTGGCTTCAAGTGAGTAAGGTGTGGTCAGCTGGATGGTTTTACCCCCGATGGGTGTGACAGACCTGACTGTAAATTTATAATTCCCGCTTTCTATTAAGGTTTTTGTCTTTTCAAACCCGATGGCCTGTTTTTCTGTTTTGGAAGATACGCTGCAGGCACTCAGTATCATGAGGAGCACTGCCGGAATAACTATTCTTGGTCCCATAATGCTATATAGTTTTTGGGGCATGGAAGTACCCCTGTTTAACATGAATTACGCGAGCGCATTGGTTTCGCCGAGCTCGCAGGCCCGGTTCCCCTGAGCCTGCTTAACAATCAATCGAAGATTCCCCTGAGCCTGCTCCGGGGAGCTTCAATCCAATGTACATAATACCAAAAAAAACCAAAAATGTTCAAAACATGTTAATGTTTTTGACAATCAAAACTTTACATTGGTTTGGCCGTCTCCTATATTTGTAATAAAAATGAATCATGGCTGAAGCTGGGAATGGTCAGGTG
>JANTFK010000215.1 GCA_024763595.1 Bacteroidales bacterium
ACAACAAGATAAATAAAATATTTGTGATGAAGAATAAGATCATATACAGGCTGGTCATCCCGCTGCTCCTGTTTTCCGGTTGTTCATCCTCGGTCCGGATCTTTACGGATGTGGATGAAACTGCCCGTTTTGAGAAGTATGCCACCTATAATTTTCTGGAGTTCAGTGAAGGCAACAAGAAGACCATTCCCGAAATGGAACTGGAACGGACCCGGGTCGCCATTGCAAGGGAACTGGAAAAACGGGGCCTTGCTTTTGTTGAAGATAACAGTGACGTTTCCGTAAAGGTCACACTTTATCACCGGGAGGCTGTCCATAGTTATTATGGTAATCCGTTGATGTACAACTATATGGAACGTGCCATCGCAGTTGATATGTATGACAACCGGACCCGGAAGCACGTATGGCACTGTGCCGCTGTGGGCGAGCTGGAGTATGATGCCGCTGAAAGGGCAAAGAAATTGCCTGAGGTTGCTGCTGAAATATTCAGCCGCTACCCTGTATCTGAAACAAATGGCTTAGCTCCTGAGGGTAAGGGTATAAATCCGTCAAGTTGACAACTACCGGTTACTGCCTGATCTGCCTGACTGTGCCTGGTCCGGCGGATCATCCTGTTTTCCGGTGATAAGCCTGAAATCGCGCCTGATAAACCGGATGAAATCCCTGTTCAGCTTTTTGCTTTCTTCACCTGGCATATGCAACAGGTGCTTAACCAGCCTGTTATCAAACAGTTCTGTCACGAGGAAAAGCTCGCAAAGAGTGATGTACAGGTCCTTCAGGTCGAAGGTATAAAAGGGTTTGATGGTGATATAATCGAGCGACCCCCCCCAGAATGCATTATCGATCAGATTGGCGACCAGTCCTGCGAGGAAGAGATGAATGAAGCCATTGATCCAGAAACTGTTCCTTTTTCGATGCGTGTAGAAACGCCACACCTCAACAAAAACAATCCCGATCAGGCTGAAGAGGATGATGTTCAGCAGGTGTGATCCCCGCTTAAACCCCATTAGCACCCAGAGGTACGATCCCAGTGTGTTTTGTGTGGGTTCCAGATAAAAGACCGGTTTAATCAGGGGAATGGAAAGGCTTTCCCACTCCAGTGAAAAGAGATAAGCTTTGATCCCCTGATCAAGGGCAATCGCCAGTCCCAGGAATATCCAGTTAATTCCTTTCCTGGTCACAAAGATCTGCTCCAGAGCGGTGGCCAGTGCAGCAATAAATCCCAGGAAGAGACCTGGTATCAGGAAAAATTTCCACAGATATTCAGTGCTGGTTACTTGATGGCTGACTGCATAGATCACCATCACAACCATCCATATAATGGAAAATATCCCGATATTTCTGAAATACTTTCTGGTCATAGCAACAGGAGATATGCGAGGCGAAAGTAATGAAATTTGGATTAATAAAAATCTTTCCGTTATTTTGAATTTTAATCAATAGCGCAGTATGAATCTGATTCGCACAAACTGGTGGTGGCAAATCTATTTCCGAAAGGCCGGAGCATAGGTTGAGCCCCATTGTGCAACACAATATTCAAGGCTCCCGCTTCGGCGGGAGCCTTTTTTTTTTACATGAAAAAGTGAAGCGATGAAAAAAGTCCCTGTTAAGGTAACACGCAGAAAGATCCTGGCTGATATCATTACCCCGGTCAGTATCTATTTAAAGATAAGGGATATTTATCCCAATTCCCTGTTGCTGGAAAGTTCCGACTATCACAGCAAGGAGAACTCCTTTTCATTTATCTGTATGGATCCCATTGCCGAGTTTATGGTTGAGCAGGACACAGTAAGCGTACGTCTCCCGGGACAGGAGAAGCAGGTATCGGAGCTGACCCTGGAAAAGGACGTAGTGGAACTGTTACACAGCTTTGTGGCTTCTTTTGATCTGGATGCGGGTGGTGATGATCTGTTGGTCGACGGGGTATTCGGGTATACTACCTACGATGCCGTACAGTATTTTGAGAAGATCGTTTTTAAGTCGCCTGTTCCTGAAAAACAACAGATCCCTCAGCTCCGGTATAACTTCTTCCGGTTTGTGCTGGCCATCAATCATCTGACCAATGAACTGATACTGGTGGAACATTTGGTGAACGGACGAAAAAGTGAAATTGACACAGTCACACAATTATTACGTAACAGGAATATTGCCATTTACGGTTTCGATGTTTCCGGTTCAGAAACTTCCAACCTGTCCGATGATGATTACCGGCAGATGGTTGCCAGGGGAAGGGAACACTGTTTCCGGGGCGATGTTTTCCAGATCGTGTTATCCAGGCAGTTTTCCCAGGAGTTCAGGGGGGATGAATTTAATGTCTACCGGGCACTGCGGTCCATTAACCCTTCACCCTACCTCTTCTATTTTGATTATGGAAGCTATAAACTTTTTGGTTCCTCACCGGAAGCACAGATTGAGGTGAAAGGGGGAAAAGCATATATCAATCCCATAGCCGGAACTTTCAGGCGTACAGGTAATGCACGGGAGGACCAGGAGCTTGCTGGGAAGCTTTCCGGTGATGAGAAGGAGAATTCCGAACATGTAATGCTGGTGGACCTTGCACGGAACGACCTGAGCCGGACCACCGATAAAGTGATGGTGGAGGATTACCGGGAGATCCAGTTCTTTTCCCATGTAATCCATATGGTTTCAAGGGTATCGGGGGTCCTTCGGAAAGATGCCAATACCATCCGGATCATGGCTGAATCCTTTCCGGCAGGAACGCTGTCGGGTGCTCCCAAATACAGGGCCATGGAACTGATCGACAGGTATGAAGGACAGGGAAGGGGATATTATGGGGGCACCATCGGATTTATCCGGTTCAACGGGGAGATCAACCATGCCATCATGATCCGTTCATTCCTGTCGAGGGACCATACACTCTTTTACCAGGCGGGGGCGGGTATTGTTTCCGAATCGACTGAAGAGGGAGAATTACAGGAGGTCAACAATAAGCTGGCCGCCCTGAAATCGGCCATTGAGATGGCCAGGAGTATGAACCAGGAAAACGGGTAAAGAGATGAAAATACTGGTAATTGACAATTATGATTCTTTCACCTATAACCTGGTGCAATATATCGAACGGATCGTGAAAACCCCGGTGGATGTCAGGCGAAACGACCAGATTAACCTGCAGGAGGTGGATGAGTATGATAAGATCCTGGTGAGTCCGGGCCCCGGTATCCCGGAAGAGGCTGGGATTTCAGTTGAACTGATCAGGAAATACGGTGCCACCAAAAGCATCCTGGGGGTTTGCCTCGGACATCAGGCCATAGCAGAAGCCTACGGAGGTTCTATCGTGAACCTGAAGCGGGTCTGCCACGGGGTAATGGGAAAGATGAAGCTGCGGGTGACCGGTGACTATCTGTTTGAAGGTATCCCTGCTGAATTTGATGCGGGCCGCTACCATTCCTGGGTGGTGGAGCGCCATACCCTGCCCGGGGAACTGGAAATTACGGTGGAGAATGATGAGGGGTATGTCATGGCCCTCCGGCACAGGGAATATGATGTGATAGGGGTGCAGTTTCATCCCGAATCGGTCCTTACCGAGTACGGGGGAAAGATGATGATGAACTGGATAAAACAACATTCTAAAAAACAGTATGGCTGATGAAAGAGATACTACAGTACCTGTTCGATCATAAAACACTGGGAAAGGAGGAAGCCAAAACGGTCCTCCGGAATATGGCGGAGGGAGCCTATAACGATCCTGAGATTGCGGCGTTTATCTCGGTTTACCTGATGCGAAGCATTACGGTGGAGGAGCTTGCGGGATTCCGGGATGCATTGCTGGAACTCTGCATGCCGGTGGACCTCTCCGGGTTCAATACCATTGATGTATGCGGAACCGGGGGGGATGAGAAGAATACTTTCAATATTTCGACCCTTACCGCCTTTGTGGTGGCCGGGGCGGGGGAGAAGGTGGCTAAACACGGAAATTACAGTGTTTCTTCGGCCTGTGGGTCATCCAATGTGCTGGAGTACTACGGTTACAAATTCACCAGTGATGTGGAGCGGCTCAGGCGCGAGATGGAACGGTACAATATCTGTTTCCTGCATGCGCCACTCTTCAATCCGGCCATGAAAAATGTGGCGCCGGTACGCCGGAGCCTGCGGATCAAAACTTTTTTCAATATGCTGGGTCCCATGGTGAATCCGGCTTTTCCCCATAACCAGCTGGTAGGTGTATTCAGCCTCGATGTTGCCAGGCTTTACAATTACCTCTATCAGGAATCGGATAAGCAGTACTGTATTATTCATTCCCTGGATGGATATGATGAGATCTCACTGACAGGAGCATTCAGGGCCCTCACGCGATATACGGAGCGTACATGGACACCGGAGGAGCTGGGGTTCGGGCAGGTAACCCCCGGTGATATCCATGGCGGATCGTCCGTGAAGGAGGCGGCATCGGTATTCCTGAAGATACTTGAAGGGAAGGGAACCATTGCCCAGCATGCAGTGGTGCTGGCCAATGCGGCCCTGGCACTTTACTGTATGGATGAGTCCAAAGGTGTGGCGCATTGTTTGGACCGTGCCAGGTATTCACTGGAGTCCGGGGCGGCACACCGGACGTTCAAGAAACTTGTTGAAAGCAGCTGAGATGAATATACTGGATACCATTGTTGAACATAAACGGGTTGAGGTGCTGAAACGCAAACAGCACAGACCAGTCTCGAGCCTGAACAGCTCTCCCTTTTACGGGCGCAAAGCCAATGTACTTGACCGGTCCCCGTTGAACAACCGGCCGGGGATCATTGCCGAGTTTAAAAGACGCTCTCCCTCCAGGGGACCCATAAACCTGAAAGCTGATCCTGTACATGTGGCCGGGGCGTACAGGGAAGCTGGGGTTTTTGCCATGAGTATTCTGACAGACCGGCATTTTTTTGGCGGGGGTCTCATGGATCTGGAGCGGGTCAGGCGTTCCTATCCCGGCATGTTGTTGCTCAGGAAAGATTTCATCATTGACCCTTACCAGGTTCATGAGTCCAGTGCAGGCGGGGCAGATATGATACTGCTCATTGCAGCTATTCTGGAACCCGGCGAGGTGTCGGACCTGGCACTTGAAGCTGCGTCACTGGGATTGCATGTGTTGTTTGAGGTGCATAACCGGAGCGAACTGGAGAAATACCATCCGGCCATTGAACTGGTGGGGGTGAACAACCGTGATCTGAGGAGCTTTGAGGTGGATACGGCAGGGAGTCTGGAGTTGATCAGCCACATGCCGGAAGGCGTGATCCCCGTTTCGGAAAGCGGCCTGACCGGAGTGGATGAGATCCGTGGGCTCTTTCAGTCTGGTTTCCGGCTTTTCCTGATGGGCGAAGTATTTATGAAGGAGCAGGATCCGGGCGAGGCATGCCGGAAACTAACCGGTCAGATCTGGAATGATGAAGCATGAACTGAAAATAAAAGTATGTGGCATGCGGGACCCCGTAAACCTGGAGCAGGTTTGCTTGCTGGAACCTGATCTGCTGGGGTATATCTTTTACCCGGGATCGAAACGTTATGTTGGGGATGACCCCGATCCGGCACTGTTTACCTTACCTCCGGAGGGAGTGACCAAGGTGGGGGTGTTTGTCAATGAAGAGATCTCAAGGATAAACAGGATTGCTGAAGCATGCAGGCTGGATATGGTCCAGTTGCATGGAGATGAAACAGCAGCCTGTTGCAGGATGGTACAAGATACCGGGGTCCGGGTTATTAAAGCGCTCAATCCTTTCTCCCTCATTCAGGATGCAGGTAATCCGGCCGACTCCTCAGGGGTGGCGGGGTATGAGGGAGTAGTCGATTATCTGCTTTTTGATACGCCCGGCGCAGGGTATGGCGGAACCGGACGTCAATTTGACTGGGGAGTATTGCGGGATATACCGGTTACCATCCCCTTCCTGCTCAGCGGGGGAATCGGACCCGGGGATGCCGGGCGCATCAGGTCGTTGCATCATGAGGCGCTGGCAGGGGTGGATGTTAACAGCAGGTTTGAGATCTCTCCCGGCGTGAAGGATGTGAAACTGCTGGCAGCATTCATGCAGGAGGTCAGAAACAACAACCAAGAAAACAGCGGAACATGAAATACCAGGTGGATCAAAACGGGTTTTACGGGGATTATGGCGGTGCCTATATCCCGGAGATGCTCTATCCGAATATCAGGGAACTGGAAACGCGATACAGGAATATCATCGGATCGGAACAGTTCGTTCAGGATTTCAGGCAACTGCTCAGGGACTATGCCGGGAGGCCAACTCCCCTGTTTCCTGCAAAAAGGTTATCACAACATTACCAAACAAACATTTACCTGAAAAGGGAGGACCTCAA
>JANTFK010000216.1 GCA_024763595.1 Bacteroidales bacterium
GAACCATGGAAAATTCAAATCCTTTACAACTTCGCAACAAGCTGATAATGGCCCCACTGAAATTGGGGTACTGCACGGGAGATGGCAAGATCAATGAACGTCATCTCCGGTTTTATCAGTCGAGAGCAGATCATCCGGGAGCCATTACTCCTGAACCATTGTATCTGGATAAAGGGCTTCGGGAAGTTCCTACCCAACTCGGCATTGACCATGATGACAAAATACCCGGATTACAAAAGCTAACGGGTTTGATCCACTCAAGAGGTGCCAAAGCCATTGCACACCTGAATCATCCCGGCAGGATGGCCAACCCGAAAATTCCGGGAAATTATTTTGTTTCTTCCACAGATCAGGCTTGTGAAAACGGAGGAGCTGTGCCAAAAGCCATGGACAGAAAAGATATGATGCAGGCCATCAATCTGTTTATTCAGGGAGCCAGGCGTGCAAAGGAAGCCGGATTTGATATCATTGAAGTACAATTGGGACATGGATACCTGGCTGCACAGTTTTTATCGCCGGCCGTTAACAACCGTCAGGACGAATATGGAAAATCTTTTGAGAACCGAAGTCGTTTTCCGCTTGAAATTATTGAATCGGTTATAAAAGCCGTGGACATCCCTGTTGTGGCGCGTATCAGTGGTGATGAAATGATTCCGGACGGCTTTCATTTAAATGAGATGCTATGGTTTGTAAGGGAATTAAAACCTCTTGGTGTTGCTGCGGTCCATGTATCTGCCGGTACTGTTTGTTCCACGCCACCATGGTTTTTCCAGCATATGTTTGTTCCGAAAGGAAAAACATGGGAATTTGCGGCCAACATTGAAAAGCAAACAGGCATGCCGGCAATATTTGTAGGCAGGATACATAGCAAAGAAGATGTAATAAAACTGGAGCAGGACTATAAGGCGTCTTATCTGGCAATTGGCAGGGCCCTGGTAGCAGACGAAGCTTTTGCAGGGAAAGTGTTGGATAAAGTTCCCGGCCATATACGCCCCTGCCTGGCTTGTTCCGAAGGTTGTCTGGGAGGAGTTAAATCAGGACAGGGACTGGGATGTGTGGTGAACCCCATGGTCGGAATGAAGGAGGAAGAGATACCTGTGGCCTCATCAACAAAGAAAAAAATTGCAGTGGTTGGTGCCGGTCTGGCGGGTATGCAGGCTGCCCTTACCTTGCATGAAAGAGGACATGAGGTAGAAATATTTGAGAAAGAACAACCCGGCGGGCAATTCAACCTGGCATGGCTGCCACCCAAAAAAGAAAGTTTAAAAGAGATTGTGGATTATTATATCCGCGAGATCAGTGAAAAACAAATACCACTTATTTCCAAAGAGGCAAATAGTGAAATTTTGCAAACTGGCGGTTACGATGAAGTTGTTCTGGCAACAGGCGCTGTACCGGCAGTACCGCCTGTCAAAGGTCTGAAAGAATATTATTGGACAGAATTCCTTCACGATGACCAGCTGCCGCAAAAAGAACAGGTTCTTATTATTGGAGGGGGTTTAATCGGTATGGAACTGGCCAGCAAACTGGTGGAACGCGATAACCGGGTAACGGTCGTTGAGATGCTGGATGAAGTGGCACGAGGTATGGAGTCTATAGAAAAAGCGCTTACTCTGAAAAAACTAAAAAACAAAGGAGTAACAATTTATACCAATACAAGGGTTACCGGGATATCTGAGAATAAAATGATACATCTTTCCGGGGTTCAGGATTTTACACTCGGACCTGTTGACAAAATAGTAGTGGCTACAGGCATGACCAGCTATCATCCGCTGGCTGAAGAACTTGAAGGAAAGATCAAAATACATATAGTAGGAGATGCCCTCCAACCCGGTAAAGCACAAACAGCCATCAGAAGTGCATACCAGGTATGCAGCAGGCTCTGACCCGGAAAGGAGTATTGCCATAGACTGAATATCAACAGATTACTTTTAAAATAGAACAAGGCCTATACAGAGTTCAAGCACCGGACTCTTTCCATATAAGAATGTTTATCAATAGGTTATAATACATTTGCTACCTATTTAATTAGGCAATTAAATAGGTAGATGCTAAAAGCCACGAAAAGAGACAGCAGATATGAAAACATACCGCCTCTTTTTATGGTCAACTGAGCCTTAAATGCTATTATGTTGGCTTTCGTTGAAATGCCGATCCGTATATTATCAAATCTCTATCTTCCTTTCATTTACATCATCAAAAAAATCAATCCTTCTCAAAATCCAGCGCATACTCCACCGCCTTCTCAAATCCCATGGCAATGCCTTCTTCCTCATATTGTATGGCCAGTTCTTCTCCAACTTCCTTTTTTGCTCCTTCGATGTAGGTGTCGGTCCACTCATCCCAGAATTCCAACATGCCGTATATGGATACACCCATGGTTCTACTTTTTTCAACCGATGCAGCATTCAGTCTGAGAGATTTTTTCCACCTCCGCTGCCCCGATAGGGCAAATGCAACACCCTGCATGTCGGCGAATGCTATCCAGTCATTCCCATATTTTACTGCGAGGGTGATTCCAAGTCAATAACGCCTTTCGGCTTCTTTATAGTCTTTCTTTGCCAGGGCACAGTCGCTATGATAATGCCGTGCACTCATAATTCCCCATGGTTGTTCCAACTTTTCAGAGGATTCGATCAGTTCCTCCACATACGGAAGGGCTCTTTCAAATTGCTTGGAATGCACCAATACATTGCACAGTGAGGTAAGGCAGTAGTTTATCAGTCCTGGCTTCCCAAGTTGACGGGCAATGTCAAGCCCCTGTTCGCTATAAGTTAATCGGATCTCAATATCAGATGGATTACCACTGTAAAAATAACCTATATGAGCAAGGACGAAAGCCTGTTCCTGCAGATTATTTAAACCACGCCATATATTCAAACTTTCTTTTGTAAGTTCAACTCCCCTTTCAAATTCATTGAACATAGACAATAACATACCCAGTCCCTGTTGAACCCTGGCCTGTATCTCGGGTTTCTTTATTTCGATGGATCGGGCATTTTCCAGTAATTGTCTGCCTAAAACCAATTTCGTTTTAGAAAACCAATACCATGCGAGAGATCCGGCGAGCCAACAAAAATCCTCCGGTGAGTGATCCTCTGCCCACTCGAGGGCAATCATCAGGTTATCTTCTTCTATATCAAGCTTATTCAGCCACTTTAATTGTTCTTCATATTGATCCAGGTGCGCTTCCTCTGCCAGTGATAAATAATACTGACAATGTTTCTTATTCAATGCATCCTGATCAGTACTCTCTATAATCAATCGGTGACCAAACTGTCTGAGGGTTTCCAGGCAATTGTAACGCATAGTTTGGCCGGCAGCTTTCATGGTGTAGACCAGGGAACGGTCTACCAGTGCTGACAGGGTTTCAAGGATAATCTCTTTGGGTAAGAGATCATCGGTGCAAACTTCTTCAGCTGCTGCCAGATCAAATCCCCCGGAAAAAACTGAAAGCCTTGTAAAAAGCAGCTTCTCGCTGTTTGAAAGCAAGTTATAGCTCCATTCAATGGTTGCCTGAAGGGTCTGTTGACGCTTTGAGATCCCGGGATCGGAGGAAGCAAGCTTTTCAAACCGGTCTCCAAAGCGGTCCAGGATCATTTTAGGATCCAGGTGCCTGGTCCGGCTGGCCACCAGCTCAACTGCAAGCGGCATCCCGTCCAGTTTATTACAGATCGTGGCAACCTCGCTTACGTTTTCAGCCACCAGTTCAAACTCCGGGTTATTCAAGCGGGCCCGGTCATTAAAGAGCATAACAGCCTCAGATCTTTTTACACTCTCAAGATCGATTATAACTTTTGGATCGAGCAAAGTTAGCGATGGAACCCTGCAGACCTGTTCTCCGGTAATACCCAAGGATTCACGGCTTGTGGCCAGGATCTTCAAATGAGAAGTAGCTTGAATAAGCTGTCCCGTGACCTCGGCACAGGTCTTTTTCAGGTGTTCACAATTATCCAGTAGGATCATCAGCTTTTGCTCCCTGATTGTTTCGATGATTGTTTCTATTAGGGGCTTGTCCGCAACTCCAGTAATGGATAGAGCCTCAGCGATTTCTACTATGACCCTGTCCTCATTGGCGATGGGGGCCAGACTCACAAACCATACGCCATCTTCAAATGATGGAACCAGTTGTGCTGCCACCTCGATCGACATGCGCGTCTTTCCGCAACCTCCTGGTCCGGTTAGGGTAACCAGACGGTGCTCGCTGATAAGATCCTTCACGGTTTGCATTTGCTTTTCCCGCCCAATGAATGTAGTAAGCTGTGCAGGAAGATTATGTTTAGCTGCCACTGTTTCCTCGGATGAGGTTTTCTCGGAAGATTTTTCCTTAGAAGAGGTTTCATCAGTTTCAGCTATCGGTTTATTCCTGTTGATGATCCAGGGGAGGATGATTACGATGGGGATGCCAATGGCCAAGAACAAGTATACCAGTTTAACGGTCTCTTTCGAAATCGAAAAGGTTTCAGAAATATCATTTGACAGTCCTATGATGGCAACGCACGCTGTTATATAGGCAATCAGAAAAGGAAGAACCTTTCTGCGCCTGAGTTCCTGCCAGAATCGGGAAAATCGGTTTGGATCATTTAGCATATAAATGAGGTTGGTTACTCAAATTCTCAATTCAAATAAATCAATCCTTCTCAAAATCCAGGGCATATTCCACCGCATTCTCAAAGCCCATTTGCCTGCCTTCCTGCTCATACTGTGCCGCTTTTTCTTCTCCGACAGCCTTTCGGGCTCCATTCACATATTCTTCAAACCATTCCATCCAGAACTTAACCTGCTGCAGAGAAAGGCCAAATTCATCCCACTTTGCATAAACCGCTCCCAGAATTCGCAAAGCTTTCAAATATCTTCCCTGCCCCGAGAGTGCAAAAACCATTCCTGTTAATTCCGTTAAGGATGCCAGCAGCTGGTCTTTTTCAAGGTAACCTTTTATTCCAGCAGAGTAGCGTTTTTCAGCCTCAACAAAATCCTTTCTCATGATCGCACAATCGCTATAGAAATGCAGAATCCATGGTTTCACCATACTTTCATTAAGAGCCAGGGCATCTTTTAAGCTCTGAAATGCGAGTGGTTCTGCCAGGTCGACCTGTAACCGGCATATATAAATCCAGAGGAGTGCAGTTTTAGATTGTAATAAAAGGTATTTGTCATCAAGTTCCAGGGCAATCTCTTCCATCTCCTTGGCAGTATCCCAGGCCACTGCGTAGTCTTGCATAGCACCTTTGACTATCACATACTGGTAAAGGCTTTTCACCTTATCCTCCCTGTTCTCCAGTTTATCCCATAATTCCAGGCTGGAATCTACTTTCGACAGGCCATCCATTTCACCAGAGCCAAATACCATAAGTGCATGGTTGGTAAGTGCCCGTGCTTTGGTAATAGATGCTTTATCCGGGCAGTTTTCAGCTCCTTCCAAATTCTTCAATCCAATATTAATATGCCCGTGATCATACCAGAACCAACCCAGGACACCGGCCAATTGTAATCGTTTTTCGATATCATCCCGGACCCATTCAAGTGCCGCTATTATGTTTTCATGCTCCAGTTCCAGCCGGTCATACCAGTATTCATATTTGCGGGCATTTTCCTTGTATGCCTGTTCACTAAGCATATAGAAATACTGGTAATGAGATTCTCTGGTGGAATCTGATTCTCCGCTTTCCAACAGTTTCTCTTTGGCATAATGGCGAATTGTCTCCAGCAGCTGATACCGGTAAGCACCGCTCTCCAAAGTTTTCGTAATGACCAGGGATTTCTCTACCAGGCTGGCAAGCAGATCCGTTAACTCATCCTGTTCTGCTGATTCAATCTTACATATTTGCTCAAAGGCTTCAAAATCAAATCCATCTACAAAAACGGATAGCTGATGAAATACCTTTTTCTCTTTTTCAGATAGCAGATCGTAGCTCCAGTCTATGGTAGCCTGCAAGGTTTTATGTCGTTCAAGTGCTGTTCTGCTTCCTCCGGTCAAGAGCCGGAAGCGATCATCCAGCTTGCTCACGATTAACTCCGGATTCAATACATTGACCCTGGAAGCTGCCAGCTCAATAGCTAGGGGGATCCCATCAAGTCGATTGCATATTTGCAGAACCGGATGTGCATTCTGCTCGGAAAGATTGAAATCTGACTGTTTGTTTTTCGCCCTGGCCACAAAAAGCTGAACGGCTTCATACTTATTTGCTTCCGTTGCAGACAGTTCCTTGCCATTTTCCGGAAGGGACAGGGAAGGAACCCGCCAGGCCGTTTCATCAGCAACGTTCAGGGCTTCACGGCTCGTACAAAGTATGGTAACAT
>JANTFK010000217.1 GCA_024763595.1 Bacteroidales bacterium
GCCTGGACGCCAACGGGGCATGGGAGCCTGAGGAGGCTGCTGTCAGGATGGATCAGTTCGCCCGGTTCGGGATACACTCCATTGAGCAACCTATTGCACCAGGACAACCGGAGGCCCTGGTGCGGTTATGCAACAATCCGGCCATCCCGGTGGCCCTGGATGAAGAGCTGATCGGGATGGGTGGGGAAACGGAGCGTTACAGGTTGCTGGAACAGGTGCGTCCGGCCTATATTATTCTGAAACCCGGGTTGCTGGGAGGCTTTTCTGTTGCTGAATCGTGGATCGGAATGGCGGAAAAGCTGGGCACCGGGTGGTGGGTGACTTCTGCCCTGGAATCTTCCGTTGGCCTGAATGCCATTGCCCAGTGGACCTATCAGCTGGGGATAACCATGCCACAGGGGCTGGGAACGGGACAGCTCTACCGGAACAACATTCCCTCGCCGCTGGAGATGAAGGGGGAGTTGTTGATGTACAGGCCAGAAATCCCCTGGAAACTGCCCTTCCCCGGAGCTGCCCCGCCTGAGAAATTAACCCCTGTGGAAACCTGACCCCGATGAAAACCTGATCCCGATAGAAAACGAAACCCTGATCAAAAACTAAAAACTGATGGCAATCTAACATTGATGGAAATCTAAACCCGATGGAAATCTAAACCCGATGGAACTTCGGAGACCTGCATATGTCAACAAACCGTCTATATCGCATCGAAGGAAAAGTTTTCAGCCATGATCAATTGCTGGAGTACTGCCGGAACATGGCCGGGGAGCCGGACAATGACCAGGACGGAAACACGCTGTTCCCTCCCTGGAAACGGCAGGTATATGCATTTATCCGGCAATTTATGGATGAGGGGTCGGGTCCCATTACGCAGCGGACAAGCGGGACAACGGGCGATCCTAAAAAGTATGAGCTTGATCGTGGGGCCATGGTTGTCAGTGCCCGCAAAACCCTGGATTTTTTCTCTTTGAAACCGGGCGACAGGGTACTGCTCTGTCTGCCGGTGGAGTATATTGCAGGAAAAATGGTGGTGGTACGCGCCCTCGTAGGAGGGTTGGACCTGGTGATGTCCGAACCATCGGGGCGACCGTTGCAATCTGTGGATGGTCACTTCCGTTTTGCATCCATGGTACCCCTTCAGCTATTTGAATCATTACAGGCCGGGGATGACCTGTCCCGTACCGGGAAGCTGCTTGTGGGAGGAGGGGAGCTTCACCCTGCAGTGAGATCCCGCCTGGAAGGGATGAACCGGCCGGAAGTATTCGAGTCCTTTGCCATGACCGAAACCTATACCCATTTTGCACTCCGGAGGATCAATGGCCCTCGTCCCGACCGGGATTTTCATCTGCTGAAAGGGGTTTCCATACGGACAGATGAAAGGGGTTGCCTGGTGGTGGATGTTCCGGGAGTTACCGCAGGTGCCGTGGTGACCAATGACCTGGTGGAGATCGGAGGGGATGGTGCCAGTTTCAGGTGGCTGGGCAGGATCGATAATGTTATAAAAACCGGGGGTATCAAAGTCATTCCCGAGTTGCTTGAAAAACGGATCGGTGCGTTGTTGGAGCAGGAGTGCCTGATCCTGCCCGGGGCAGACGAAAAACTGGGCCGAAAAATAATCCTGCTGGTGGAGTACCCAGGGGCGAACCCTCCCCTGGAGGCATGGACAGGCCTGCTGAGAAGGCACCTCTCTGCCCATGAAAATCCCAGGCAGCTGATCCCTGTTAGAGAGATACCCCGCAACGCCTCTTTTAAACCCGACCGTATGGCGGCCCTTAAAATGGTGAGCAGCATGGATAGCGGGATATTCCCTGAAAATTCCTTTGGGATTCACTGAAAAGAGGATACCGGTTCTGCAAATGATATCTGAAAAAATCGTCTGCGGAAAAATCGTCTGCGGAAAGATTGTAGGAATATCCAAACTTGGATCACTATTGACCTGCCTGAAGCAGATGGGAATGCCTTCTGCAGAATTGCCGGAGATTTTTGAATCCCGGATAAGCCGGGATTGATTATATTCGCAGGTTGTCTCTATTTTCACGGTACAGAATCTGTCAGATAAAATTAGTTTATGAACAACCCGAAGAAAAAACTTTCTCTTGGTGTGATCCGTGAGACCAAGGATCCGCCGGATAAGCGCGTGCCACTGCCCCCTGTGCAATGCCGCCGGCTGGTTGACAGGTATGAGCAGCTGGATATTGTGGTTCAGCCATCGGACAACCGGTGCTTTTCAGATGATGAATACAGGGAGGCAGGGATTCCCCTGCAGGAAGATCTTTCCGGTTGCGATGTAATGATGGGCGTAAAGGAGGTGCGGACCGATAGCCTGATCGCCGGGAAAACCTATCTTTTTTTCTCCCATACAGCCAAGGAGCAACCCTATAACCGGGGATTGCTGGAGGCTGTGGTCCGGAAGGGGATCAGGCTGGTGGATTACGAATACCTGACCGATACGAACCAGGTAAGGGTGGTGGCTTTTGGCCGCTGGGCCGGGGTGGTAGGTGCCTACAATGGCATCAGGGCCTTTGGTTTGAGATCGGACAGGTTTGATCTGAAGCCGGCCCATGCTTGTTACGACCTGAACGAATTGAAAGCTGAACTGAACAGGGCTGACCCGGGCACCACCCGGATCTGTGTAACCGGTGGCGGAAGGGTGGCCGGAGGTGCCACCGGGGTACTGGATGCTGCGGGTATCCTGCAGGTTGAACCGGAAGCATTCCTGGAAAAGACTTACAAGCATCCGGTATATACAAGACTTGATCCCTGGCACTATACACGCAGGAATGACGGGTCCGCATTTGACTTTGGCCATTTTATGACCCATCCGGAGATGTATGAAAACGCTTTTCTTCCTTATGCCATGCAAACGAATCTGTTTATGGCCTGTCATTTCTGGGACCCCAGGGCACCGGTGATGCTGACCCGCAGGGATCTGGCCGGGGGTAAGGTGCCCATATCGATCATTGCAGATATTAGCTGTGACATTGATGGCCCCATAGCTTCCACCATCCGGGCCTCTACCATTGCAGAACCCTTATACGGGTATGACCCGGAGACAGGAAAGGAAACCGGTCCGTTTGATACAGGCTCCATCACGGTGATGGCTGTGGACAATCTTCCGGGGGAGCTGCCCAGGGATGCATCAGAAGATTTCGGTGCTGCACTTGTTGAACAGGTGATTCCCGAGTTGCTTGGCATCAAAGATACCGGGATGCTGGACCGGGCCTCCATTACGATGGACGGAAAACTGACAGACCGCTACAGCTACCTTACGGACTTCCTGGAAGGGAGATCCTGAAAGAGATCGATGGGCTTCCGGGCATCTGTCCTGAAGGGAAGGTAGACTTTCCTGCCGGTTCCGGCTGATTCATATGCGGCAAAGATGATCTCCAGGACAGCCTTTCCGTCTTCCCCGGTAACCAGTGGTTTCCTGTCATTCAGCACACAATCCACAAAGTGCTCCATCTCCTGCGGGAAACCGTAGTTCCACGCCTCTTCGTACATGGTGTAGCTCCATCCGACCGTGTTACCGGCTTTTTCAACCGCGTACCCTACGCCCTTACTGCTGTAAGTCTGAATGGAATTCCCCTGCAGCACATCGGCATAGGCCACTCCTGCGGTTCCGTGTATCTCAGCACGGTCATCCATACCACCCGGTTTGGTCCAGCTCTCCTCGGCCACCGCCGTCACACCATTCTCAAACTCCAGGATGATTACGGCATTGTCATCTCCCAGGGTTTTATCCGTGTGAAGGGAGGTGCTCATCTGGGCGTAAACCGATTTCACAGGATTGTTCTTATTGATCCAGCGGAAGAACTGAAATGCGTGACACCCCATATCCATGGTGACCCCGCCACCGGACCGCTCCACATCCCAGAAATGCGGTGCATGGGGTCCGTCATGTTTTTCAGACTGCTTCAGCAGGATGGGATCGCCCAGTGCACCTTCATCCAGCAGGCCCTTCAGTCTTACATACTTGGGGGTAAAACAGAGTTCCTCCGCATACATCAGCTTAACACCGGCCTGTTTGCAGGCTTCGATCATCCGGTCTGCTTCTGCCATATTTAAACAGAAGGGCTTCTCCACCACAACGTGCTTCCCTGCCGATGCCGCCTTTTCGGTGATTTCGCAGTGCAGGTCATTGGGGGCTCCGATGACCACCATTTGAATATCCTCCATGGCCAGTAACGGCTCCAGTTCCGTAAAATGGTGCGGGATACCGAATTTTTCTGCAAATGCCTTTGCATGGCCCGCTGTGGGTGACATCACGGCGCGTATCTCTGCTGCCGGAACCCTTTGAAGAGATTCTGCATGAATGGTTGTCACAAATTGTGATCCGATCAGGCCGATACCTGCTTTGTTGTTCATATCGATATGTGTTGTGTTGTCATTCTTCTCCTGAACGGGGTGCATGGCACAGGGATGCAGCACCCAGAATGGCCATATTCTCTTTTTCTGAAAACTTCACCTGAATGCTTCCCAATACCGACTGAAAGGGTATCTCTGTAATGGATTTCCTCATGGCATCTTCAAAAAGCGGGTGGGCCTTTGCCACGGAACCGCCAATAATGACCAGGGGGGGATCCACCGCCATGATGATGGCCTTGATGGCATTTCCCAGGTGCATGCCAAACTCACTGAAAGCATCCACAGCCCACGGTTCCCCTTTCATCGCTGCAGTTGCAACCTCCTGACCGCTTTGATCAAACCGGCGGTAAAAGAACATACCGCTGGTATAATTTTCATAGATCCCGTCCAGGTAGGGCATGGTTCCGAACTCTCCCGAGCAACCGTGTGCATCGAGCAGCAACTTTCCGTCTTTGACGATCCCCGTTCCCATGCCGGTACCCAGTGTAATGCCCGTAAAATCGTTTTCCCCGGTGCAGGCACCATACCAGTACTCTCCCATGGCGAAGCAGTTAGAATCGTTATCGATACAAACGGGCAGCCCGCACTCCTCCTCCAGGATCGTTTTCAGGTGCACCTCTTTCCATGCCGGGATATTGAGCACATCGTACACAATCCCCTGTTCCCTGTCAACCGGACCGGGTACGCCGATGCCGATCCCGCTTACCCCGTCTTTCGTAAGGTTCCTGATCATACCTGCCATCAACCCGATGGTATCGCGGGGATCCTTCAGTGTGGCATCAATGGGTTTCACAATCTCTTCCACCACAGTTCCGTCAACCACTCTTCCGGCGGCAACCTTGGTGCCACCGAGGTCCACACCGATCAGGGCACGGTTTTCCAACCCCTGATGATGATTCCGCTGATCCATGCCGGACATGCCCTGTTTCAGGCTTTTTTGAGATTTGAAATCACCTGCAGCGGTTTGTCCGCAGCAAAAATGGTATTGCCAACCACAAACACATCGACCCCTGCGGAGAGGAGATCTCCAATGTTCGCTTCCGTAACCCCGCCATCCACCTGGATCAGTGTGCCGGCCCCCGTTTCATCGATCATTTTTCTGAGTTTCCTGATCTTGGCATAGGAAGCCTCGATGAATTGCTGGCCCCCGAAGCCGGGATTTACCGTCATCACCAGGACCATATTCAGCTCTTTCAGGATGGGCTCCAGCAGCGACACCTCCGTATGCGGATTCAGCGACACGGCAGGTTTCATCCCCAGTTCCCCGATTTGTTGAATGGTTCTGTGCAGGTGCGGGCAGGTCTCATAATGCACGGTTAACCAATCAGCCCCGGCATCCCTGTATGCCTCCAGGTAGCGGTCCGGGTTGGTGATCATCAGGTGTACATCCAGCGGTTTTTCCGAGATCGACTTGATCTGCCGGATCACCGTAAAACCAAAAGTGAGGTTGGGTACAAAATGTCCGTCCATGATATCCAGGTGAAGCAGGTCTGCTTCCGATTGATTGACCATTCCGATCTCTCTCTCCAGGTGAAGAAAATCGGCTGTAAGGATAGAGGGTGAGATTAAATGTTGACTCATAGGATTCTCTTTCCTGTAAAAATAACGATTAATCACACGCAACCAATCATCTTTACCTCTTCTCTTACACTAAGCGCTATTATCGGCCGTTTATAATGCTGAAGACTTTTATTACTTTTGGTTTTTTGAGTTACCAGTTTTATGATAACACGAAACATCCTCTCCGGATTTTTTTTCATTGCACTCCTACCCAATCTTCTTGCACAGCAATATACCCTGAGCGGCTATGTACAGGATCAGGCATCGGGGGAGCGGCTGATTGCTGCCACTGTATATGACTATTTTTCCGGGAAGGGAACCTCCTCCAACGAATATGGTTTCTTCAGCCTGACCGTTCCCGCGGG
>JANTFK010000218.1 GCA_024763595.1 Bacteroidales bacterium
TTTGGGCATTCTGTGAAAAGGAATACGGAATGATTATTGTTCAACAAGTAAAAACACAATACCAGCATTTGTGCCGGCTGGTTTCTTCCAGGAGAATAAAGGATGCCTTTGATGTACTCAGGAAACTGGTAAGTGAAGCGGGCTACAGTGATTTTTTTATTCAGCAGGAACATCTGGAGCACACCTATGAACAGATGTTGAATTATATGCTGGAAGGGGTTCATGATCCCGAACGGGACCGGGTATATAATAAACTGCTTATTTCCATTCTTGAACTGGCAGACCGGGTGAAGGATCAATTGATGGAGAATCACGCCGGATGGCATACCTACATTCTGAAACAGGAACTGGACAGGCAACAGGCGCTTACGGGTAAAAAGGTCATTGAAACCATGGATGATCTCTCTTTTAAAAAGGAGCTGGATGAATTAATTGATGAGGGCCGGGTTTCTCCGGAGGCTACGGATAAAAAGAGGCGCAAACTTTCCGCAGAGATTTTCAGACATCTCTGGTTAAGTAACCGTTATAACGAAGCAGAGAACAGTCTTGCAGCCACCATTCTCTCCTGCGGTGACTTCATGTGGTATGAAAAGGCGCTCTATGTAAGCGCCATTCTCTTGTCAGGACTCAGGTACTGGGACGAAGAAAAGGTACACAGGCTAATAGATTTTGCGGAAGAGGACGATCAGGAAGTTGCTGCCCGGGCACTGGTAGCACTTATCATCCTGCTATACAGGCATGATTACAGGATAGAATTTCACCCCAATATCATACATCGATTGCGGCTACTGAAAGAGGATCTGAAGATTGAACAGCATATTGAAAAAATTGCTTTGCAACTGATCCGGACCCGGGATACGCTGGAGATTGGCAAAAAGTTACAGGAGGATCTGATGCCTGAAATGGCAAAGCTCAAACCAAAACTGGAGGATAAGCTGAAGATGGATGATATCAGGGATGAGTTGCTGGAAGAGGGCAGGAATCCCGACTGGGAATCTGTTTTCAGTGAGTCGGATGACCTTTACAGGAAGGTTGATGAATTTATGAAACTCCAAATGGAGGGAGCTGACGTTTATATGACCACATTTGCCCATCTGAAGCAGTTTCCGTTTTTCAATGAGCTTACCAACTGGCTGGTACCCTTTCACCGGGAGAACCCCGATCTTTCTGAGATCTATTCGGCCAGGAGTAACGTGTTTGATCCTGATATTTTTATAGACGGTTTGAAAAAAACGCCCTTTCTGTGTAACAGTGATAAGTATAGTTTCATTTTCAATCTCAGGTATCTCCCGGAAGAACAGAAGAAGATGCTGTCCAATGCTTTTCTTATGGAATTGGAAGGCCTGCAGGAGATGATAGCAGATGAAAAAATCACTTCGGGTGATTTTACCACAAGGACCGTTTTTATTCAATATATCCAGGATCTCTATCGTTTTTTTAAAATCTCTCCTTTCAAGAATGAGTTTGAAGATGTATTCGGGGGTAAACTGGACCTGTACAGGTCCCGGATTTTTAAAGAGATCATTGAGGATGCCTCCATTACCAGGAACATTGCTGAATTTTTGTTTGAGAAGGACCATTTTGATGAGGCCCTGGATATTTTCAAACTGCAACTGGCAGCGGATCCGGGTAACCGTGAACTACTTGAAAAATCCGGGTATTGTTACCAGAAAATGGGAAACTATGGTAAGGCGGTAGAATATTATACACGGGTTGGACTTATTGGAGAGCAGCATATGTGGACCCTGAAAAACCTGGGCATCTGTTTCCGGAAGATTGGTGAATACAGCAAAGCGCTTGAAGCATATGAAAGGGCAGCCAGTTTACAACCTGAAGATCAAACTATTGAGTCACTGATAGGATATTGTCATTTGAAACTGGGTGATTATGAAACAGCACTCAAACATTACTTTAAAATTGAATATATTAACCCGGGGAATCAGCATATTCTTCGCCCTATAGCCTGGTGTTACTTTGCATTGGGAGAACTGGAGAAATCAGATAAGTATTTTTCCAGTGTTTTGGAGAGGAAACCTGGTTATTATGATTATATCAATTATGGCCATTTAAAATGGGCACTGGGAAATAAGAAGGAGGCTGTTTAACTCTACGTGCGTTCCCTGGGGGAAAAGGATTTTGAACTGGAAGATTTTCTGAAAACCATGCAGGAGGACCGGTTCATGCTTATACGGAACGGAATTAACGAAAAAGATATTCCGCTCATGCTGGATTATTTACACTACCGGTTGGTAAAATAAAAAAAAGCGGTCCGATATTGAAGAAAAAAAGCCATGGAATTCAACCCGTCTCTATGAGAATGGAATGTAGTATCGAACCGCTATATTTTTATGTAAAGAACTGCAAATGTTACTATACAAATATAAACCTTTTATTTCACCTGACACTGTCAGAAATAACCAAAATCAGGCCCTTTGTCAAAAATATCGGCCAATATACGGTTTGCAAGCCTGCTTGCACCAATTCTGAAGAATTCCGAATCCAACCATTTTTCACCCAGTATTTCTTTCACAATGGTATAATATAACAGTGCGGTTTCGGGATCTGCAATTCCTCCTGCAGGTTTGATCCCTATCTTTTTCCCGGTCCGGTTATAATAATCATTGATGGCATTGCACATAACCACCATTGCACCGGGTGTTGCTCCGGGAGATATTTTACCGGTGGATGTCTTGATGAAATCTGCTCCCGAATCAATGGCCAGCAGGGAGGCTTTGCGGATCAGGGAGTAATCTTGCAGGCTGCCTGTTTCCAGGATCAATTTTAAATGTACCGTTCCTATCCTTTCTTTGATTACCTCTATTTCATATTGTACATACTCCAGGTCACCCATCAGGAATTTGCCAACGGGTAATACCATATCAATTTCCTCGGCACCCTGTTTGATGGCCTGCTCGATCTCCATGACCTTGATGTTGGTATAGGTCTGGGATGCCGGAAAGCCACCTCCCACCGAGGCAATAGTTACCAGGGGATTATCCAGATACTCCTTGACAACTCCAACCATTTCAGGATAGACACATATGGCTGCCACATTGGGCATGGAAGGATACGCTTCACCCAATTGGTTAGCTTTTTCACACAGCCTGGATATATTATCAATATTGTCACGCTCACTGAGGGAGGTTAGGTCAATGAAGCTAAAGATTTTCTTTAATAGTTCTCTGTTCCCTGCCGGTGGAATTCGGGAAGTAATCTTATCCAGGAGATGCTTTATCTCTTCCGGATCTACAGTCAGGTTGAAATCAGAAAAGATTTTCATGATCGGGAGCTTGGTTATCTCAAGGTATCATTTTGTTGACAATGGTCAAAATTCCGGAATGATTTTTTTGCCTTTCCGGATAATTACTCCCTGATTTTGGTATCAATGATGATGGTGACCGGGCCTTCATTGGTAAGATCAACCTGCATATAAGCTCCGAATTCCCCGGTGATCACAGGCTTACCCAGATCCTGTTCCATTCTGAGAATGAATGCGTTGTAGAGGGGAATGGCAGTTTCGGGAGGCGCAGCTTTTATATATGAAGGGCGGTTCCCTTTTTTTGTGCTGGCATGTAGTGTGAACTGGCTCACCACCATGGCCGATCCTTTCACATCCAGCAGAGAAAGGTTCATAACACCTTCGGTGTCCTTAAAGATTCTGAGTTGTGAGATCTTTTTGCTTAACCATGCAATATCCTGCTGGTTATCGGAAGCCTCGATCCCCAGGAAAATTAACAGACCTTTACCGATCTGCCTTTTCAGTGTATGGTTGATGGTGATATGTGCCCCGGAAACTTTTTGTACGACTGCCCTCATGAAAGATTATCATTGACCATGTGATAAAGTGCTACCCGGTTGATCGGTTTGGCAATATAATCATTGAATCCTGCCTGGATACATTTGTGACGATCATTGTTCAGTGTATAGGCAGTCTGGGCAATAATGGGGATGGAGGGATGTCGTGATTTAATGATCCGCATGGCCTCATATCCATCCATGACAGGCATGTTCAGATCCATCAGGATCAGGTCTATGGAACCCTGATGTTTTGTGATGATATCAACAGCTTCTTTCCCGTTTTTTGCACGGAGCACTTTGGCTTCGGCGCGCTGCAGCAGTGTTTTCAGGTAAAAGAAATTTACCTCTTCATCCTCGGTGATTAATACAACCCGGTTGTTCCAATGGTATTCCGGTTGACCCATTTTTGGGGACGATTTCCTGGCTGGATGATTTTTCATGGTGTGTAACTTATTACAATAAGATTGACACCAACTAATTAATATTAAAAAGAAAAGGAGGTCCAGCAGAGTTTTTAACAATTTGGTAAAATGGACAAAAAGGGGTCGTGAATACCTAAAAACTCCATTTAAACTTTAAAAAACCAAATGTATTGTTTTCCCTGGAACCGCTTCCTGACGGGTTATCAAATTCTGCTGTAAAGTATTGAAGGATCAATGAGAGATCAAAATTACGCCAGAGGGATAGATCCACAGAGGGTCCCAGGTAAAATCCCTTCCACTGGGGATACCATATGGTGGCAAATCCTCCGCTTAATAATGGAGTGAGCGGGTAGGAGATGCTGGAAAAAATAGACCAGGTGGTGAAGCCCAAATTCTTCACATCCAGGTTACCCGAATAGAACTGCAGAAAACTGTAAATATCCATCTCTTTAGCAAAGGCCGAATACAATCCTTCTACCTGGATCCAGAGGGAGCTGGGGAAGGTATAATCAAAACCGGCGGCGGCCATCAGGTAACCTGCGGTATCCCTGAATTGATCCAGATCCCTGAAATAACTGAGTTCACCTCTGAATGCAGCGGATCCCAGGTTTCCGCTCCACCCGGTACCAACAACCAGGTCCTCCTCCTGGTAAACCCCGCCAATAAACTGAACGTCAAAGCCTCTGGTGTTGAAGCGGAAGTAACCGGCCGCAGTGATGCGGTCGGCACTGTCAATCTTGGTTGCCAGTTCAACGGCTGAAGCTGTTCCGGTGTAGTACTGGATGCGCAGGGCGTCGCTCCCAGGCCTTTCGGGGTAATCTACATCGAAATAGGAGTAGCTGTTGAATATATCATTGGGGTTCCAGACAAAGGTCTGTCCCCAGTTGATTCGCTGCCGGCCGGCTTTGATCTCCAGGTTGCCAAAAGTAAATTGAAGCCATAACCTGTCCACTGCTGTAGTCAGTAAATAGCCTGCTCCGTCCCCCAGATCTCCGTCAGTTACATGGATCAAATCCAGGAAGCCCTGGTCCCTGTCCAGTGTAGCAGCGTATCCGGGGAATTTCCTGAGGGTATTACCGGTAATGACCCTGTTTCTTACCTGAAGTGTGCCTGATAGCCAGTTTGCCGGATAAACATGAAGATTGAGGCGGTTGTGCAGGATATTTTCCCAGAGCCAATTATCCGGAATATGGTATATGCTTTGCATATCGGAAAGGTATCCGGTGAGTGTGATCTTTTCCTGACCTGAGACACCTGTCTGAAAGACCGGGAAAAGGAGAAGCAGGAATATGATTTTCCGGAACATGTTATGCCTGTTCCCTTCGCTCATCAGAGATCACCATTCCATCTTCCAGGGTAATGACCCTGCGGGCCTTTTTAACCACCCGTGCATCATGAGTAGAGAAGATAAAGGTAATCCCCTCATCCCTGTTCAGTTCTTCCATGATATCGAGAAGAGTCTCGGTGGATTTTGAGTCCAGGTTGGCAGTGGGTTCATCCGCCAGAATAAACTTTGGTTTGGAAGCCAGGGCCCTTGCCACCGCCACCCGTTGCTGTTGTCCACCGGATAATTTGGATGGCCTGCTGTTTACCCGGTCTTCCAGTCCAACCGCTTTCAATAATTCAAAAGTGCGTGTATCCCGTCTCTTTTTATCCCATTTTTGCAGGCTCATAATAAACTCAACATTCTCTTTTGCCGTCAGTACCGGGATCAGGTTATAGGATTGAAACACGAAGCCGATATTCCGCATGCGAAAATCGATTAAACTGGATGACTTGAGTTCGGCCAGGTTGGTTTGATTCACCAGGATCTCCCCACTGGTGGGTTTATCGAGGCCCCCGATCATATTCAACAGTGTGGTTTTACCGGAACCGGACGGGCCAACAATGGCGGCAAATTCCCCTTTCTCGAAATCCAGGGTTACTCCGTTAACGGCATGCACTTTTACCTCAGAGCTGTTATATACTTTGATTACATTTTTGATTTCCAGGACTTTCATGTCAGTTATTTTATATAATAATGTAAGTTGTTTATTCTGTTCTCAGTGCGTCGGCCGGATCCA
>JANTFK010000219.1 GCA_024763595.1 Bacteroidales bacterium
TAGTCGGATAACAGTGATAATAAATCTTTATTGAGCTTCGATACATCCTTTCACAGCACTTCCATTTGCAAAAGCTTGTTTTAGTTCTTTCCTTTTTGAATACAACTTCAACGATGTTCCCCGGAGGAGATTTTACAGCATTAGAAATATGGATCAATTTACTATATTCGTATATAATCTGCATCGATCATGAAATATGAAAGAGGATTTAGAAAAAATCATTGATGAGGCCATACAACTGGAGATGAATGTGGCAGAGCTTTATCAGTTGTTTCATGAATTGTTTCCGGAAGATGCACAATTCTGGAAGCAGCTCTCCAGCGAAGAGGAACATCATGCAACACTGTTAAGAACAGTTAAGCTAATGGAAGCCTCTGACCTTCTCTTCTCGCTTGAAGCCTTACCCGGCGGATGGGAAGAACTGAACAAAACCAATCAGAAGATCGGTCAGGCCATAGAGGATTTCAGGCAGAATCCCGACAGGCATCAGGCATTTCACCTGGCTTTTGAACTGGAAAACTCAGCAGGAGAGCTCCACTATAATATTTTTATGAAAAGCAAATACAACAAACGCGGAGCTGCAGTATTCAGGGATCTGAACGGTGATGATATGGACCATGCCAGCCGGATCGAAAAATACATGAAACAAAACCACATCAGCTGACCGGTTTCCTCAGATGCCGGGTTGCGCTTCCAGTTTCCTGATCGCTTTCATGGCTGTAGGTCCGATCTTAATGGCAAATTTCCTGGGCCATGGATTCCTGGCAGATCTGTCCAGAAGCACTCCCGGAGGGGGCAGGCAGATAAAATTACTGTTTTTCCATATAATCTTCTTCTCTATCACCTCCCCTGTAATATAATCCAGGGCCTCCTTTTCCGAAACGAGCAGCAGGCTGGAGATCACTTCGGGGCCGAGCAGAATAATAGCTTTGGGATTGGCTATCTCGATCTCCTGGCGTATCCAGGGCAGGCTCCTGTTGGCATAATCCATATACCTGGATCTGTTTTCCCTGATCTCTTTACCCAGTCTGTGGTACTTTTTCACATGATCCTCATCAAACAGGAACACCTTTACCAGGCTGGTCATCCAGCAATCTTTCCGCTTCACTTCCAGGGTCTCCAGTATCACATCGGTCAGTTCCTGGCCGGTAAATGAGCTGCGTACCCTGGAACCGTCATAATAAGGTTCCAGGGAAAAGGGTGCAGTGGTATCGTACAGGGGCACATCGGGTATATTGTCAACAAAATAGAACCGGGCAGCCGGGAATGGTCCGATGACCATGATCTTTCCAATGGCTGTTTCGATAGGTAATACTGTGTTAACAGGATTTCCGTACAGGTAGGAGGTCTCCTCCGGAAATTTGATGCTTTCCTTATACTCCTTGTTACATTTTTTCTGGTATTGCTGTATGGTCATGGCTGTGAAATCAAAAACCCACGGCAAATTACAACATATTTTGCAATAATAATACGCCAATATGTCGTGTGGTAATCAAATTTATATGCCATATTGGCAGCTTCAATTTGATCAAATTTTCTGTATCGCAGCCAAAAAAATTCGTACCAATCTTATTTAGAGCATATTAGGTATACTTCACCTTTTCTGACCAAGAGTATGGCGCGCACTTTGATCATTTTTAGCAAATTAATACAGATTACAGCTATGGAAATGGATAAACTTACCATCAAGGCACAGGAAGCAGTGGAACGGGCACAACAGATTGCCCAGGAACATCAGCATCAATCCATTGAATGCAGCCACCTGTTGAAAGCGATCCTGGAAGTTGATGAGAATGTGGTTCCTTTCATTATGAAAAAACTATCCATCAATCCCGGGTATATTGATTCGGTAGTTGACCGCATGATCGAACGGCTTCCGGCATCCGGAACGGGAGAATCCTATTTTTCCCGTGAAGCGGTTAATGCACTTCACAAGGCCCAGTCAGCCCTCAGGGAGTTGAAGGATGAATATGTGGCACTGGAACACCTGTTACTCGGAATCATGCGTACCGGTGGAGAGGCCAGCAGGATGTTGAAAGATGCAGGGATGAATGAGCAGGGGATCCTGAAATCGATCCGGGAACTGAGAAAAGGTTCAAAAGTTCAGAGTCGTTCAGCCGAAGACACATATAATGTCCTGGATAAATATGCGATCAACCTGAATGAGAGAGCCGCATCGGGCAAACTCGATCCGGTCATCGGAAGAGATGATGAAATTCGCAGGGTACTTCAGATCCTTTCACGGCGTACAAAAAACAATCCCATACTGGTTGGGGAACCCGGTGTGGGTAAGACCGCCATTGCAGAAGGGATCGCATTGAGAATTATAAACGGAGATGTACCGGATGACCTCCTTCCCAAAAAATTATACTCCCTGGATATGGGAGCCCTGATTGCCGGGGCAAAATACAAGGGCGAATTTGAAGAGCGGCTTAAAGCTGTGGTTAAAGAGGTTATCGATTCGAACAGTTCGATCATTCTCTTCATAGATGAAATACATACCCTTGTCGGGGCAGGAGGCGGAGGGGAAAGTGCCATGGATGCTGCAAACATTCTGAAACCTGCCCTCTCCAGGGGCGAACTGAGAGCTATAGGGGCCACAACACTGAGTGAATTTCAGAAATATTTCGAAAAAGACAAGGCACTGGAACGCCGCTTCCAGAAAATATTTATTGAGGAACCCGGTGAAGAGGATGCCATCTCCATTCTCAGGGGAATCAAAGAAAAATATGAAAATTACCATAAGATCAGGATCAGGGATGAAGCGATTGTGGCTGCAGTGCAACTCTCTACCCGTTATATTACGGACCGGTTCCTGCCCGACAAGGCCATTGACCTGGTAGATGAAGCTGCTTCGCACCTCCGGCTGGAAATGAATTCTAAGCCCGAATCCATAGACACTCTTGAAAGAAAGATCCAGCAACTGGAAATAGAGCGGGAAGCTGTTAAGCGGGAAAAGGATAAAGTGAGGATGGAACAACTTTCCAGACAAATAGAAGACCTGGAAGAGGAGCTGAGGCAACTTACAGCCAGCTGGGAACTGGAGAAATCCATCGTGGAAAAGATACAGCAGGTGAAACAACAGATCGAAGATCTGAAGTTCAGGGCCGTGAAAGCCGAAAGAGAAGGGAATCTGGGAAGTGTTGCAGAGATCCGTTACGGTCAGCTGCCCTCGGCCGAGACAGCATTAAAGGAAGCCATCGCCCAATTAAAGGAGTACGAAACCGACGGTAAACGGCTTGTGAGGGAGGAGATCACCGCAGAAGATATAGCAGAGGTTGTATCCAGGTGGACCTCCATTCCGGTGAACAGAATGTTGCAAAGCGACAGGGCCAAACTGCTGCAGATCGAAAATGAGCTGAAAAAAAGAGTGGTGGGCCAGGAGGATGCCATTGAGGCCGTCTCATCTGCCATCCGCAGGAGCCGCACAGGCCTGTCGGATGAAAAAAGGCCCATCGGGTCCTTCCTGTTCCTGGGCACCACAGGTGTTGGTAAGACAGAACTGGCACGTGCCCTGGCTGAATACCTGTTCAACGACGAAAGCATGATGACACGGATCGATATGAGCGAATACCAGGAGCGTCATGCTGTTTCACGCCTTGTGGGAGCCCCCCCGGGCTATGTGGGATATGATGAAGGCGGCCAACTCACTGAGGCTGTCCGGAGAAAACCTTATTCGGTGATCCTGCTGGATGAGATCGAGAAAGCACATCCCGATTCCTTCAATATTCTGCTCCAGGTGCTTGAAGACGGCCGGCTCACCGACAATAAGGGACGTGTGGCCAACTTCAAGAACTGTATCATTATCATGACATCCAATATTGGTTCAGACATCATCCATGATAACTTCAGGAATGTGAGTGAAGCCGACCTGGAGCGGGTCTATAAGCAATCCCGGAACCAGGTGTTTGAACTGCTCAAACGTACCGTAAGGCCCGAGTTCCTGAACAGGATCGATGAAATTGTGATGTTCAGACCGCTCACGGCAGCACACCTGGGAGGGATCATTGAAATACAGCTGAACAACCTGGCCGGGACCCTGAAAAAGCAGGATATCACTTTTGAGGCAACCGATCAGTTGAAACAGCTCCTCAAAACCGAAGGGTATGACCTGCAGTTCGGAGCAAGACCGCTGAAACGACTGATACAGAAAAAGGTTGTTGATGCCCTGTCGGTTGCCATACTGGAAGGCACAGTGAAACCGGGTATGCATATCCTGATAGATTCGGAAAACGGCAAGGTGGTGTTCCGGCCCCTTAAGGCAGCCGACGAGGAAGCTCCTAAAACGGTTTAAAACAAAAGGCTCCCGGCGAGATACCGGTTGGGAAAGTGTCTTTGACGGTCCCTGAGGGAGAAAACCTGTAAACCATACCCCGTTGTACATGGTCGATGGCATTGGCCACATAAATCTCGGAGGTAACCTGATCCACCTCCAGTCCATAATACCCTCCCGTACTGCGGTCATAGGGGCTGGAGATAAAAAGCTCGGGGGGAGAAGGCGAGCCGATGGCATACCGGTAAACATGGCGGTTAATGAAATAGAGTGTATCTCCCCTGCCGTTTACCGTCAGGTCCACCGGCCTGTCGCCCACCGAAAACCTGAAGGCGATCACAGCCTCTTTCGCTCCGGCCTCAATCTTCATTAACCCGGGGATCTCGTACCCGTACGGGCTCTCCGGGTAACCGCCATCGCTCAGCACCCACAGTGTATGGTACCGGTCCATGGCCATGGAGTTGGGCTGCTTCAGCACCTCAATGGAGTCCACTACCCGGTCCTCTTCTGAATCGATCACCAGGATCTTGTTATCATAGCTCCAGCAATTGGTGTAAACATACCGTTCATAACCGATCATCTGTTCCGTAGCGTGCTGGTAAAAGGATGCCTCATGATTACTGACAGGTATGGATCCTGTTATTTCCAAGCTCTGCGGATTTACAACAGCTATGGACCGGGCATACAGGTCCGTAACATAAGCTTTGGTATCACTGACAAAATGCATGTAGCGCGGAGAAGTAAGCCCCGTAATCTTCCCCAGGTAGGCAAAGGTCCTGGTATTGATCACATAGATCCTTCCGCTGTTATTGACAACCACGTATCCCAGGCTGTCCCGGATGGTCATGGAAAAGGCCACATCGCCAAGGGGCAGTGCATTGGTATTGTAAAAGACCTCGTTGTAAACTTCGTTCCGGTCCGGGTCATAATAGGAGAGGGAAGCATTCCCGTACATAAAGTTGCCTTCATTGATAATGAACAGTCCCTGATGGGAAACATCATAAGAAGGCCGCTTGAAATCCCATAGCATATCATCTTTCATGCACCCTTTGTAAAGGGCCGGGAACAGCATCAATATCAATAGCACGAACCTGTTCATGCGCCGGTCACAATTTAAAACTAAGCAACAGGTGATAGTTTCTGCCTGGCATGGGCCTGTAGAGAATGGAATGATAGGATTCATTGAAGAGGTTGAGTATCTTCAGTTCAGCGGTAAAATGAACCTCTTTCCATTGAAAGAGAGCACCTGCCAAGAGATCATTCATAAAATAGGGATAAAGCCAGTCACGACGGGTTACATCGTTGCTTGAAGTGGTATACCTTTCGCTGTATGCATTGTACTGGTAAGTGATGAAAAGATTTTTCCATCCCAGGTGTAACAGTGCATTCCCCGAATGGAGGGGAACATATACCAGTTGCTTTCCGTAGGAAACATCGCTCCACACCAGCGAATCGCCATAGTTAACGGAACGGGTATAGGCATAAGAGCCTGTAAATTTATAATGGATCCGTTTCACGGTCCCTTCGATCTTCCAGTCATATTCCACCCCTGAGGATTTCACATGCGCGATATTACGTGGTTCCCAGAAACCCCTGTATGAAGGGATCCAGATGATCCAGTGATCTATATCGGACCGGAATAGTGTGAGTTCGCTTTTCAGGAGGTATCCGGAGAAAAGATGCTGGTATTCCAGCCCGGCCTCAACCGTGAACCCCTTTTCGGGTAAGAGGTCCGGATTCCCCCCGGGTTGCCAGTAGAGATCATTCAGTGACGGCTGGTGATAGTTCCGGGCCACATTTCCTTTTATAAACAGATCTGCATTGGCAAACAACCGGTAATCCACTCCCAGGTAGGGGATGACCGGCACCCGTTCTCCGTCCACCCACTCTTGCCGGATCATCATTTTCAGATTCATCCTGTCCGCTATTTTTTTATTAAACGCAAAGAAAAGGGATATCTCACTCCGGTACATGTCGTACCCTGTTTTTCCCACTGTATCCCTGG
>JANTFK010000220.1 GCA_024763595.1 Bacteroidales bacterium
TCCATGCCCAGTTTCCCTGCCACTTCCTGATAAGAGAGTTTCCTGTAATAAAACAATTCTATACATTGTTTCTGCTCTTTTTTCAGTTTCTCCATGCATTGCCGGAGGGCTTCCTCCAAGGAATGGTCCTCTCTGTCTATGGGATGCATTTCGTACCCTGATTCCATAAATTCATGCGTTGTTTTCAATTCTGCGACCCTTTTCCCTTCGCTTTTCCGGGAGCGGATCTGCATCAGGCAGTGGTTTTTGGTAAGCACATAAAGCCAGCTCTTGAAATTGAGCACTTCATGACCGGAGAGATCCGTAACCAGCTTTTCAAAAATCTGCATGACTGCATCCCCGGCATCATCCCGGTTTCCAAGATATTTCAGGGAGACACCATACACAAGGTGCATATAACGGGAATATACCTCCCCCAACTTCTCAAGGTCTCCGCTTTTTTTGAATTGCCGTAACAACTCTTCATCTGTCGTATCGGGATTATTACCGCTGATCTCAAGCATATACCGGGAGTCGAATCAGTTAAAAATAAGAAAAAAGCAGGAAAATTTTATGGAATCCATCTGATCGCTGCATCCTAAGGTTGAAGTCGAACTAAAAAACAGAAATCATGAAAGCAATAATCTCGATCTTAACAGTACTAATGTTCTCTGCATTCAGTCTGGCTCCCTATCAGCACCGCATCATAAGTGGTTTGGTCAGGGATAATGCGGGGGCCCCGCTATCCGGAGTGAGCGTGGTTGTGAAAGGAACTTCCCACAGTACAGTGACTGATATCAACGGTGCTTACCAGATCTCCGTGAATGCCGGGGACGAATTCCTGGTATTCTCTTTTCCCGGATTGAAGAAGCAGACGATCCGGATCGGTAAAACCAATCGCATCAATGTGATCATGAAAAGTGAGGCTGTGTCTCCGGAAGAAATCGTTGTCATGGAAGCCGATTATGAGACACCTCATGTGACACAAGCTGCCGGAAAAGTGAGCAGGAAGGGTGTAATGGTAGCAGGAGGAACCGCATATCATCACAGAAGGTTAAGCAATCAGGCTTATTATGTCCCTGAGCCCGGTTACATACAGCATAATACCGAAGGATACAGTACCATCCATGAGAACGGTTTCAAGGATGTGTTGCACAACCCATTGTCTACATTCAGTATTGATGTGGACAATGCTTCCTATGCAAATGTGCGCAGGTTTCTGAATATGGGACAGTTGCCTCCTGTTGACGCGGTGCGGATAGAAGAGATGATCAACTACTTCAACTACGATTATCCCGAACCGGAAGGGAAGCATCCTTTTTCCGTCTATACGGAACTGTCGGAATGCCCGTGGAATGATGCTCATCAGCTGTTGCATGTGGGATTACAGGGAAAAAACATTGATAAATCTGCCCTGCCTCCTTCCAACCTTGTATTCCTGATTGATGTATCGGGTTCCATGAGTGCGGCCAATAAACTTCCTCTGTTGAAGCAGGCATTCAGAATGCTTGTAAATGAGCTGAGGCCCGAAGACCGTGTTGCTATCGTAGTATATGCCGGTGCCGCCGGCCTGGTCCTGGAATCTACCCCGGGATCGGAGAAAGCTGCCATCCTGGCTGCGCTTGACAAACTGCAATCGGGTGGATCCACTGCAGGAGGTGCAGGCCTGAAACTGGCCTATAAGGTGGCCCGGCAACACTACATGGAGGAAGGTAATAACCGGATTATCCTGGCCACAGACGGTGATTTCAATGTGGGTTCTTCCAGCAATGCGGAAATGGAAAGGCTTATTGAAGAGAAGCGCAAGCAAGGAGTATTTATGACCGTCCTCGGGTTTGGAATGGGTAATTACAAGGATGATAAGATGGAGATCATAGCCGATAAAGGGAACGGGAATTATGCTTACATTGATAATATCCAGGAAGCCCGGAAGGTGTTTATCACTGAATTTGGCGGCACCCTCTTTACAATAGCCAGGGATGTGAAATTCCAGATTGAGTTTAATCCTGCCCGTGTAAAAGGATACCGGTTGGTGGGTTATGAAAACCGCCTGTTAAATGATGAAGATTTCAATGATGATAATAAAGATGCCGGAGAGATGGGTGCCGGTCACACAGTCACGGCCCTGTACGAACTGATCCCTGCTGGTTCTGATGAAACATTGCAGCAGATTGATCCGCTGAAATACCAGTCTGACCGAAAGGATCCACAAGCTGTATCAAAGGTAAAAGCTGATCCGAAAGCTGAACTGATGACCATAAAACTCCGCTATAAGCGACCTGACGAAACCACAAGTACCAAAGTGGAGATCCCTGTCAGGGGCAAGGTGCTGAAACCGGAGGAGACATCCGATAATTTCCGTTTTTCAGCTGCTGTTGCTGCATTCGGATTGATGCTCAGGAACTCGCACTATAAAGGGGATGCTTCCATGGAGCAGGTAATTGCCATGGTCAAAAGTGCCAGGGGAGAAGATGAAGAGGGATACCGTTCTGAATTTCTGAAACTGGTGAAACTGGCCGATTCCCTGAAAGAGTGGACCGCGGAAGAGTAGTACCTGTGGTAAAACTCCCTGGCCGGTGAAGCGTGCAGGGTGTCCGGTGGAACAGTACCAATTCACCGGGCACTATTTTTCTTCCCTTTCCAGCTTATTATAATATTTACTTACCATGGCGGCTCCTACAATGCCGGCTTCGTTTTTCAGGCTGGCAGGAATCACAGGAGCTTTGGTGGTTAGATGCGGGAAAAACTTTTCGCCCTTTTTACTGGCTCCGCCACCAATAATGATCAGATCGGGCCATGCCAGCTCTTCGATACGAAGCAGGTATTCATTGAATCTGCCGGCCCATGTGTCCCAGTCCAGTTTCAGCCTTTTCCTGGCAGCGTCAGTTGCATATAACTCGGCATCCGCTCCATGCAACAGAATATGTCCCATTTCCAGGTTTGGGACCAGGTTTCCGTTAGAAAAAATCACGGTACCCAGTCCGGTACCAACCGTAATTAACATGAGTGTACCCTTTTTTCCTTTTCCTGCTCCGAACTTAACTTCTGCCATTCCGGCAGCATCTGCATCATTGACAGCATGTACCCTGCACCCTGTTGCTTTGGAGAAAAGCCTGTTGAGGTCCTTATCGATCCAGGAGTTATCCACATTGGCTGCAGTGCGTGCCACACCCTGTTGTATGACTCCCGGAAAACCAACACCAACGGGACCTTTCCATTTAAAGTGTTTGACAATCTTTGACAGCACTTTTGCCACAGCCTCGGGTGTGGCCGGCTGGGGAGTGGGTATACGGTACCGTTCCGTTATCAGCCTGCCTTTTTTTGTGTCGATAACAGCTCCTTTCACTCCTGAGCCTCCAATATCGATTCCAAGTATCTTCCTCAGCTTCATGATGATCTCATATTTGATGACGCAGCCCGGTGAAACTGGCCATTAATGAACTTTAAAAATAATTTATTTTCCTTCCAGGCTGAAATTATTGCGTTAAAAATGGCATGGAGCTTAATTTTTTATTAAATTAGGATAACATAATGTGCTAAATAATAGATCAGAACGATGGAAGCTGCAACTACATATCAATGGAACAGCAAGAAAATCCTGGTTGTTGAGGATGATGAATCCAGTGCCTACCTGCTGGGTGAGATCCTAAAGGAAACAGGGGCAAAGATTGAGTATAGCACAGATGGAGATCAAGCTGTGGAATATATCCGGGAACACCCGGAAACAGATTTGATACTGATGGATATTCATCTTCCCGAGAAGGATGGTTTCACAGCTACCAGGGAAATCAAAGCCTTCGCCCATGACATTGTTATCATCGCACAGACTGCCTATGCATTTTCGGTGGACCATCTGGAGGCAGCAAGGGCAGGTTGTGACGGATTGCTTACCAAACCCATGAGTCCCGGCCTGTTACTGGATAAAATTAACAGGTATTTATCCTGATCACTCAAAAAGAACTCACTCAAACACGGCCTTATACATCCGGTTATTTTCTACAGCCTGCCTGCTGAAGTAATCGCTGTGGAATTTGTTATTTACATAGAGATCAGTCTGGTCCAGATAGTGTGGTGAGGATGGTACTCCCGATTCCCCTGTGGGGATGACTGTCAGCGACCGGTCCCAGTCTGCTGTATTAAAAATATGGCGTTCGGAAGCTCCGTGATCTGCAATGAATGACTCTCCCAGCGGATAAGTATAGGGACAAACCGTGTGGAAGCTGCCTCCCACCGGATAGGGGCCCCTGTTCACTTTAAAGAGCCTGTTCACGATCTTTACACTCCCCAGGGGATGTTGCAATGCCACTGAATGCAGATCTCCCCATTGCCATTGAGCCGGGTTGTTTCCATACCTGGATGTAAGGGTATCCACTGTATGCCGGAAAGCGGTTTGGATATTATCCTGGAAAGTCTCTTTTCTTCCCGGGGTTTGTATATCATCACACCATGAGGAGGCTCCCGTCTCGCTTAACCGGTAAATCAGGTTCCTGGCAATAATGTTGTTGCGGTGCATCAGGGGATAGCGTTCATCACCCAGTTCATCATGGAAGATGGCACGCGTCAGCTCCTGCCACATGACTTCAAAGATCAATGCAGCGGAAGAAGAGGCATCCATATCGTACTCCCAGGACTCCAGTTCCCGGTATGCCTGCTGGTATATTTCCCCCATGTTTCCACTGAGTGCTGACAGGTAAACCGGTGTCATGCGCCTGGCAAAGTTGGAGTTCTGGTCCCGGAGCATCCGCTTGAAATCCCCGGTTCCCAGTTTCTCTTTATCTTCCAGCATCTCCCTGATTCTGCCCACACGGCATGGCAGGCTGAACCAGGAACCGATATAATAGGGATAATCTTTGCCTACTGTTTTATTGTTGGCACTGGAAACATAACCGCATTCGGGATTGTAGGTGTAGGGAAGCTCTTCAAACGGCACCTGGCCTGTCCAGTCATAAAGGGAGGTATCTCCGGGGTATATAAGGATCCCGTTTCCTTTCCTGATAGGTATCCCTGCAGAGGTTTGCAGACCTATATTCCCCCAACGGTCGGCATACACAATATTCTGACTGACGGAATTAAAGGTTTTGACAGCATCCCTGAACTCATCCCAGTTACCAGCCCTGTTCAACAGGTATACGGATCTGATTTCGTTGCTGTATTCATTGCCCTGCCACCTGGCCGAAATGACCCGGTCATTCACGCCACGGAAGCGGCTGACCACAGGTCCCCTGTGTGTAAACCGGTTTATCCTGATTTCAGGTTCGTCTTTTCCCTTTACAGCGATTTCCTCTTTCACAACTCTCATATCGGTCCACCTGCCATCCAGCAGGTACTGGTTGCTGTCCACCGGATTAATGGTCTCCAGGTAAAAATCGAGATCATCCACTGTAACGTTGGTCATGCCCCATGCAATATCCTCATTATGTCCGGCAATGATATAGGGGGCGCCCGGCAGGGCAACACCGGTAACATTGAGTTTTCCTTCGATCACCTGGTGCATCTGGTACCAGATGCCCGGAGCCATCAGGCCCAGGTGCATATCATTGGACATGACGGGCATCCCTGTTTCACTTTTCTTCCCGGATACAGCCCAGTTATTGGAAGCTTCAAAGACCTGGAGGCCAAGATCATCCACCAGCCGGATGGCGTCGGACATGTAAGAAGTGAGTTCCAGCTCATTATGGGACCGCATAAAATCGGGGAATACTGTTATTTTCTGGTATCTCAGATCGGGCAGCAGTTCGGCAAACAGGGTATCGGAGATAACTTGTTGTATCTTATAGAGGGCCATATCCGTGCTCCATCCGGAGGAGAGGTCCCAGGCCATATAACCGATCAGATTGGCTGTATGGACCGGTTCCCACAGATCCGGGGAGTAACCCAGCAGGGTAAACTCAAAGGGGAGTTTTTTCCTGTGTTGTGCAATAAACTGGTTGACCCCATCGGTAAATGCTTCAATACCAGCCAAGATCTCCGGATCCAATCCGGAAAGTACCATGGCTGATTTTGCAGGAAAATCGAGGGCCCTGAAAAGCAGGTCCGCATCCACAAGTCCCGGATCCAGCACTTCCGAAAGCCGTCCCGTGGTGATCCTCCGCAGCAGGTCCATTTGCCAGAGACGGTCCTGGGCCATTACATAACCGGTGGTCCGGTAAAGATCCATTTCGTTGCTGGCGTAGATATGGGGAACACCCAGCGAATCACGAAAAACCGTGACAGGAGCGGTCAGATGCTCCAGATTCACGTTGGCATTGTAATCCGGAACTGCACGGGTTTTAATGTGGTTCAGGTAGATGAAG
>JANTFK010000221.1 GCA_024763595.1 Bacteroidales bacterium
CAATTCGGGATAACAAATCCCAGGTTAAGGGAGGTGCTGGAAACTTTCACCTCCTTTTCAGGAGTGCCGTCTGCAAGGGCTTCTGCCATACTGGCAACGGGCGCCATGCTCTCCTCCATGACACGCTGTTTCAGGCCTTATGGATATTTTGATGAATTTCCGGCCACCATGGCACAGCGTTTCCAGGAGCGTGGAGGGGAGATATGGTTTGAGGCCGAGGTGGAGAAGATCATTGTGAAGGATGGGACAGCTGCAGGGGTCAGGGTGAAGGGTGAAGAGAGGGTTATTGGGGCAGATACCATCATCACCACGGTAGATCCCATGCTGGCCATGCGACAGATGGTGGGTGACGAGCATCTTCCACCGGCATATGTGAAGAAGCTGGAAGGTATTATCATGTCAACCTCTTCAATTAATGTGGCTCTGGGGCTTGATGACAAAATCGATTTGCATGCGCTGGACCTGGATTATCCATACAATGTGGTTTCCACAGGACAGGGTACAGCAGAAAAACTTTTTGACGGTTTTCTTGCCGGGGACAATGCTTTTTCAGATGATTGTTTTCATGCGGCTGTGATCTGTCCCTCTCTTACTACAGGTGGAAAGAACACGGTAACCATCAGGTGCACCCCTTTTGCCCTCGGTCAGTGGAAGCTGTGGAGAGACAATGATTACGGGAAATATACAGAAGAGAAAGAGCATTGGGGAGATTTCTTTATCCGCATTGCAGAGCGTTATTTTATACCCGACCTGAGCAAACATATCGTGGTCAGGGATATCTCCACACCAGCCACCTATGCAAGGTATTCGGGGTCTCCCACCGGAAGCCTCTATGACATGGCTTCCCTGGTAACGCAGTTCGGCCCCAAACGCCTGCCCATGAAAACACCTGTAAAAAACCTTTATCAGCCTAAGTTTGCCCATGGATTGTATGGTACCATGATGAACGGTGTGCAGGTGGTGGATATGCTGCTTGACAGGAAGTTTAATAATGGCAATTCACTATTTGACCCGGTTTCCACATAAGTGATTTTTTGAACATTAACTAATAGATATACAAATGGATAATACTCGAAGAGCTTTTATTAAGAGATCGGCTGCGGCCACAGCGGCCTTAGGGATTGCATCCCCTTTCCCGACCCTGGGGAGCAGTATACTGGGTGCTAATGAAAAACTGGTTTGCGGGGTTATCGGAATAAATGGGATGGGTTTTGCTGATCTCCGCGCCTTCCTGAGACAACCCGATACTGAGTGTGCAGCACTGTGTGATGTGGATGACAATGTGCTGCAAAAGCGCATTGCAGATGTGACAAAGATCCAGGGAAAGGCTCCAAAAGGATACCGGGATTTTCGGGATCTGCTTGCACATAAAGGGATCGACGTGATCATTATCGGTACACCCGACCACTGGCATACCATTCCTTTTGTACATGCGGCACAGGAGGGTTACAGCATTTATTGCGAGAAACCGCTGGCCAATTCTATCGAAGAATGCAACATCATGGAACGCGCTGTTAACAGGTACGGAAACGTGGTTCAGATAGGTCAGTGGCAGCGTAGTGATACCCACTGGCAGGATGCCATAGCCTATGTTCATTCAGGAAAACTGGGCAAGATCAGGACAGTACGTACATGGTCCTACCAGGGCTGGATGAAATCGGTACCGGTGCTCCCGGATACCCCCGCACCGGAAGGTGTGGATTATGATTTCTGGTTGGGTCCGGCCCCGAAGAGGCCCTTTAATAAGAACAGGTTCCATTTTACTTTCCGGTGGTTCTGGGATTATGCAGGGGGCATGATGACCGACTGGGGGGTCCATATTGTGGATTATGCACTCTTTGGGATGCAGCAACATGCGCCGAAATCGGTTATGTCGATGGGGGGAAAGTTCGCTTATCCCAATGATGCCTGTGAAACCCCGGATACCCAGCAGGTCCTTTATGAATTTGATGGCTTTACCCTGCTCTGGGACCATGGGATTGGTATTGACGGCGGTTACTACGGCAGGTCCCATGGGGTGGGATTTGTCGGAAACAACGGCACGCTGGTGGTTGACCGTAACGGTTGGGAGGTCATCCCTGAACCCAAAGGAGGAAAACCGGTTCTGGAGAAAGTGGACCTGATCCGGGGTGACGGGAAAGGGCTTGACAACCATATGGCCAATTTTATTGATGGCATCAAAAAGGGGACACCTCTGCATTGTCCCGTGGAGATTGCAGCACGTGTTGCCAGGACCTGCCACCTGGGCAATGTGGCATATAAAACAGGAAGAAGACTGTACTGGGATGATGTGAACAGCAGATTTATCAACGATCCGGAAGCAGACAGTTACCTGGTGCCAAGCTACAGGAAGCCATGGGAACTTCCTGTTGTCAAATAGTGAGCGATTGTGAAAAAACATCCCGACCGGTTATTGCGGATTTCAGGTCGATTATGTAGGATTATTTATGAATAGGGCCAATGACAGCCTGATTATTGACCAGGAGAATCAGAAGTATTACATTTCAGCTGTTGCTGCTGATGGTACCATTACAACTACAAAGCACGGTTTATGAACCTACAATAACCTGATGAATAATTAACTTGAGTTAATTAATACAATTTGTACTTGAAATGACTAAAACAAAATACCTGTTTCAGGTTTGGTTTTTTTCTTTAATAGTTCTCTTTTTGCCCGGCTTGTATCCGAGTCTATTTTCCCAGGTAGAACCATGTTCAAAGCCCAGGGTAGGTGTAATAATGGAGATTTTTGAGGAAAAGGAACTTGCAAAGCATTTGAATGAGCAGTATCCTTCCCAGCCCAAAGGCACATGGCTTTACGAAATACAGGAAAAAGCCCTGGAGGAGCTCAAGATGAACTCTCCGGGTACGCAGTTCATCCCGGCTACCAGTGGGATACCGGAAGGTTGCGATTATGTTTTTCGTTATAGGATTGGAATGGCTGTTGGAGGGAAAGATATTGAGGTCGGCGGGGCAATGGTAGGTGAGTATACCGTATACCTGATAAGGTCCACTTTGTGGGAGAACAGTCCGTGTGGTTTTGCTATAAGCAATGTAGGGAAAACGATAAACACAGAAAATGAAGATATTTTCCAGACAATTGAACAAAATATCGCAGCTCATGGAAACATTGGTGATAAAATCAGGGAGCATGAAGAATCTCATCGTGTACCGCCCAGAGGGCCTGAAATGAATGTTTTACAGGAAAGGGAATACGTATCGCCGCTGGAGGAAGAAAGAAAGCTAAAGGTACAAATCGATGTCACGAATTGCAAGGGAGAGCCCGTATACGACCCCGGATCCAAACATGGACAGAAAGTTATCTTGCCTAAAAATACAGAAAGGGGTGAACTGAATTGCACCAAAGGGTTCCCTGATGGTGAGGATTGTCAGGCATTCAGTAATCACCTTCTTCTGTGGATTCGTACGCCTAAAGGTGCGTCTGCGACCTACACACTTGTAAAGGGCATGAATGCTGAGAAAGATCCAATAAAAATTTTAACCTGTGGTATTGATAAAAAAGTGGTCAAAGAAACAAAGATTCAGATTCATGGGTTGGAACTTAAAATTAAACCAGAAAAGAAAGAAGTTTTTCCGATGGATGAACCAAAAATTACGATTCAACTTTCTGAGATCGATGAAAAAGGGGGAAAGCAGCCTGTAGCAGGCAAAAATATTCAGGTTCATGTAGCAGGAATTATTGACGGTGATGTGGATCCCCCAGGTGATGTTACAACCGACCAAAATGGGGAAGCTGTATTGACTTATGATGCTGGGGAAAAAGATAACAAAGTTGTTTTCAGGGCAAAGTTTCAGCCGAAGGATTATCCTGAATCTGTTAAGGATGAAGCGGCTATTACGGTTTCACATTATGCAGGTTACGTTGTTATGACCTATATTATAGATTACGACTACACGGATGGAGATGGCCATTATCACGAAGATGCGACAGTGCGTTATAATTTAGGTGAGGAATTACAAAGTTTGCCAGTTGGTGAACACTTTTTGGGGATATGGTATCCGGTAAAATCTGCTAATATTATAAAAGCCAATGCTAAAGATGTTGATAACAAGCCATCTCCTCCTAGAATAAAAACAGGGAAGCTGTTCCATCTTCCCGATTTGTCCGAATGGGCTAAAAATTATAGTATTATTATGTTCCTGGATACTAAATCAGGAAAATTTATTCGTAGTGGTCCACTTGCACTCGACGTGGATTTTACATGGAGTGATGGAAGCGAGAGTTGCATAGACAAGGTCCATGAAGATGTTCTGATTACGGGAGGGGATGGCGTTCATGTATTAACAGGTAGTTGTAGTGGAGATCCTGGTTGGACATTTAGCTGGACATTTCACATGCGATTGCGCCATTAAGAAAAAAGGTGTATTGAGGAATCTGAAAATAAAGGCTCCGTACATACAGCGCAGGAGAAGCAAGTATTTGCAGAACTTACAATTTCAAAAATTATGGATTTTCTGTTCGGTGTGTAAAAGAGGATGATTGAGCCACTCCACTGTTCGGGCAATCCCTTCCCTGACTGTAATAGGACTGTAGCCCAGCATGTGAATGGCTTTTTCGGATGAGACGATCCAGTTATGGTTGAATTTTCGGATGAGCCCGGGAACGATCAACGGAGGCCTCCCGTTAATTTTTGAAATCAGCAGCATCATCCGGGCGGCCGGAAGCATCACCCACACGGGGATCTTGTAGAGCCTGTTGTGAACTCCGCTGGTTTCCCTGACAATCTGAAAAAGCTGGTTGTAGGTGATGTTTTCACCTCCCAGTACATAGCGCTCTCCCGGAGTCCCTTTTTCCATGGCCAGCAAGTGACCGGACACCACATCTTCCACAAAGACATAATTCCCTGAGCTGTTGCCATCCCCGGGTATGAATTTCCATTTTCCTGACATGTACTGTTTGATCATTTTCGTGACTCCGTTGGATTCGCTCAGGTACCCGGGGCCATATACCCTGGTCGGGTTAACGATCACGACTTCAGGTTTCCCTCCCTTTCTTCCCAGCAGCTTTTTTTCAAGCTGGAATTTGGATGTTTCATAGGGGATGAAAAAGGAAGCGGGGGGCGGGGTTCTCTCATGGACGGGCTCCTTTTCAGAAGGCCCCAGGATGCCTGCTGTGGAAGTGACCACCACCCGTCTGATACCGGTTTCCCCGGCAGCTTCTATTACATTAAGTGCTCCTTCCACATTGAGACGGAAAACCTGTTGCGGATCCCTGGCCCGGACACCCGCAAAAGCTGCTGTATGATATGCCTCTTCGCAATGCTGCATGGCTTTGTGTAATGATGCTTTGTCCAGCAGGTCACCTTTAAACAACTTTACTCCGGGGCCCCTGATCAGGTCGGCCTTTTCTTCAGTGCGGTAAAGCCCATGAACAGTAACTCCCCTGGCAACCAGCCGTTTCACCAGCTGGATGCCGATAAAACCAGTTGCACCGGAAACAAAGACCTTCATGTCAGTCCCATTTCGGGATTGGCCCTTAATGAAAACCATTCATTGGAAAGTGCCATAACGGAGTGCAGGATCACAGCACTCCAGATATTGCCTGTCACCAGTGTAATGTAACATAGGATGAAACCTACCGGAACGGTACCAAAGGTCTCATCCGGACCTTTATAGAAGTGGGCAAAGGAGTAGAGGGCTATATTTAGTACAATGGCCGGCCAGGGATGCATGACCGCCAGGGAAGCGTAAAGCAGGAAACCCCTGAACAGAAACTCATAGGCCAGCAGAAAGGCAATCCAGGTGAGCCCGCTGACCACCAGGATGTTTACCGGCCATTGTTTCATCCTGATCTGCGGATAGCGGGCCATGTTACCGGGATTGGCTGCACCAAGGTAGTTGAGTGCCAGCGCCGCCGGAATGAGCAGGTAGAACCACCAGGGTGGTGGCTTCAGGAATGAAAATCCCAACCCATATCCTTTCAGGGAACCTTCCGGGAGCAAAGCGATGATCAACAGGGTTAGGCCCCCCATGAAAACCACGCCAATGGTCCGCTGGGTGATTACCTGTACGCCCTGGGGTTCCAGGCCGGAGAAGGTGACCCGGAATTTTTTTGCGAAGGTTTCTGACTGAGAAAGAAAATAGTAGCCTGTAAACCCAATAGTACACCACAACACTGCCATAATAAATGGCAGATATTCAGGGATCCACGGTAGCACTGTCATAGCATCTCTTTAACCATTTTTGTAACCGTCCGGAAATCGATCTTTCCGGTCCCCATCATCGGAAATTC
>JANTFK010000222.1 GCA_024763595.1 Bacteroidales bacterium
ATTTATCCCCCATGTTTGGAGATTACCCGGTTTTGAATTCCTGTTTTAGGAGTCAGGCTACTTACAGAAAGTTAACTATGTGTACCATGCCGGCAGTTCCGGCAAAACCCCGGAAAAAACCATCAGCGCAAAAGCCCAATGTATTTCTTCCCTATGACCATTTCATCAATCCACAACTTCTGGGCATGGGGCAGTAGTCCCGGACCGAAATAGGGTGCCATCAGGAATTGATTGATCCTCATATCCGGAAAGTCAGTGGAGCGCAGGACAATATCAGTTTGTTCAACAATAAGCGTTCCATCAAACCAGCCACGCACTACACCATCATGGATGGGACAATCATGTTCAATATCAAGGGTATTGAGTTTGAAGTATGCTTCAATACAGTGCCATTTGTCATCACTAAAAAGCACTTCCTTGCTATCGTAGAACTTTCCGTTATAACCGCCTTTCAACTCACCCTGTGTCAGACCATGGGGCATATCCATATTCTGAATATCCGTGGCAGCAAGACGCAGTTTACCATTTACCGGTTCGATATAGAGGGTAAGATGGCTTTTTGCCGGACCGTGATACATTGAATTTTCTGTGGTAAGGAAATGGGTGAGATGCGGGTGGTAATTCCTTCCCGACCAGCCCCACCCTTTCGAGAGTCTGAGGTAAAAACGGATATACACCTCACCTGAAGGTTCAAACAGGTGTCGGACGCCCGCTGAGCCACAGCTCTTCAACTCATTGTTCCATTCATACTCAATTGAGCCTTTTCCGGCCCAGGCATGTTTGGCGATACGGATGCGGGACTCGTCGTACCATCCGCGTTCATTAAGATCCGCATCATCAAAGTGTTCAATAAAGAAAAGCGCTTCCGCTCTGTTTTCATCCGGTTTCCGGCATGTGAAAAGTGCTGTCAAACAGATGGCAATCATAAATATCATATACATTGCGGATCTCATTCCGTGTATAGCGTTGATCTCACTCTATCACAGGCAGAATAACAGATGATGGATACTCCCTGTTGTGAAATATTGTTTGCGTAGCTCGTATTACCGTTGTATCCAGCGCAGGGAAAATACCTGAATTCAAATTCCTGTTGAACCTTGGAAAATTACTGCTGGAGATCTCCACTCGAATTTGGTGACCCCTTTTAAAAAGGTTACTGGTCGACCAGAGACTGATGTTGTATTTATATATTTTGTTGGGCCGGATAGCTGATGGAGGGGCCCCGGGGTTGCGACAGCCGGCCCGTATGATCCCTTCACATAAACGGATGGCTTTCCCACCGGGATAAACATCAACCAGCTTGGCTGTAAAGTCCGTATTAATTGCCGAGCTTGAAGCATACAATACAACTTCCACCGGACCTGTGGTTTCAAGCTCTTCCTTCAATATCCCGGTAGAATAGACCAGTACATCATTCCTCGATTCAACCTCCCTCTGGTCGATGGGCTCATCTCTTCCGGGTGTAATAACAGGATCCTCAGGATTATAAACAAAGGTATCCGGGTTTTCCTTTTTGGGTACTGTTGTATTAAGCGAGCCATCTCCGGCCACTGTATTGGCATTTCCATTGCTGTGGAAATAATACTTCCGGTAATCTGTCCGGGCCAGGGGCCATTCGTTTTCTGATCTCCAGACATTCTCCCCCATCACAAAGATCCTGACCGGTGGTTCCTGCATCATACCGTTATCAATCCCTTTTAACTGGTTATCAAACCAGCGCAAGACAAGTTCCCGGGTATCCAGATCCGCATCTTCTCCAAAATCCAGGTCTCCTGTATGACGGGATTCCGAACCGTGTACCCAGGGTCCCATTAGCAGTTTTTGTTTCGTCCTGATCTCAGGATCGATATCCGGTGCAGTCATTCTCATGAAATTATCAAGGGTGCCCTGCTGAAAGCTGTCAAACCATCCGCCCAGATTGTATACAGACACCTTAATCCCTGTATAGTCTTCCACGCATGATCTTTTCCAGTAAAGATCCTTCTGCGGATGAGCCAGCCAATCCCTGAGAAAAGGTATTTTCCACCCCAATACGCTATCCTGTTCGATGAAAGGGATTGCCCTGTAAGCACTGTCAGTGAGGGTCTCTAAAACCGCGTTGTCAACATTCCAGGGAGCTGACATAAAATAGCTCCACGGGCTCCACCTTAAAATGCGGAATGCACCCCCTACATAAGCTTCCCTGTAAAAATCTGAAAACGTTTTTGAGGGGAACATGGCTTTTAGATACGGACTTCCAAGCGGTGCGGGCATCCACTGGGTAAATCCGAGATAGGACCCGCCAAAAGTCCCGATCTTTCCATTACACCAGGACTGCTCCCCTATCCATTGCTGGGTGTCATATCCATCATGTGCCTCTGTTTGCATGGGATTAAAAACGCCTTCCGATTCATATCGTCCCCGTGTATCCTGGATCACAACCACATATCCGTGCCGGGCAAAAAAATGTCCCTCACTGTCTCCAGCCCCTCCGTTACCGTACGGGCTGCGCATCAGCAATACCGGAAAAGTGCCTGCCGAACCGGGGAGATACAAGTCTGTCGAAAGCCTGACCCCATCCCGCATTTCTACCATAACCCCCAACTTTTCAATAACTTTATAATCAGGTTGCTGAGCATCCTGTGCCAGGCTTGAAGCAGGCATCATCCACAATAGTATGAATGCTGCCATGCAGCTTTGCACTATTCGATCTTGTTGCATATCACTATTTTTCCAGTACAATTATTTTGTATACGTTCAGACCGGGTATCTTCAGTACCGTCAATCCCTGGTCTTCTGTGAATGGGATGATGGAACGCTCTTCACCCTCATCAGGTGAAACTGACCATACCTTATTAATTTTCCCGGTGTATGCTATGGTAATTCCTGCGGTTTTCCGGTTCTTGTTGTAGCTCCACAGGTGAATAATCTCCCGTTTTCTTTGTTTGTCGTGTGATACGCCCACCCATTCAGGGGCTGTAACCTGTAAAGGGAACCTTTCCCCTGCAGCCCAGTAAACAGAAGCTTCGAGTTCGCTGGCATTCTCAGGCATCACCCATTTCGTTGCAAAACCCAGCCTGATCTCTCCTTCCGGCCGAATTAGTTCAGGGATGTAGATAACCCTCCCTTCCCCATATTTAAAAGCGTGTGGAATTATTTTTGTGTCAGATGCGGCGGAAGCATACATCCCGGCCAGCATACTTTGTTCCCGCAGCCTTCGCCAACCATCAAACTTCCCGGTATTTCCCGTTGCGACCAACCCTCCCCCACCGGCTACAAAATCCTCTATCGCTTTAATGGTTTCATCGGTCAGGCTTTCCTGACCGGCAAGGACCAGCACACTGTATTTCGCCAGTTGTGACAATTGCTCATCAAAGATGATATCAAAAAGGATATGGCGTTGTTGCAGTAATTGTTCAGCCATATTAACTGCTAACTGCGCTTTTTGAATATTATATGCCATGGAAGGGTAACTCCTGAGCACTGCAACTTTTTCCGCCCCTTGCACATGGAGGTATAAATCTTTATGGGCATACCAAAAATCCATATACTTTTTAGCCGTGCCGTCCGGAACTTTTACCCCAAGCCACCCAATATTCCGGTTCAAAGCCAGATTTTCAGCAAAATCATTGGGTGTGTCATTGTATGTAAGAATGATATTGTTTGTGGTACGACCCAATTTGTAGTGACGGAATTTCCCGACCGCCACGCCGTTCTCCCATCTTGGATTATTGGGATCTTCACTCCAGATAGCATTGGTATATTGCATCAGATCAGGATGGTTGATCCCTGCTTCCCATGCCCTGCTGCTCCCAATTAATCCATGGGGATTGGTCTCAATGGCAATCTCTTTGTTCAGTTCCCTTGCAAACCGGGCACACTCGGCCAGCCGGGTGGTAAAAGTCCAGCACCTGAAATCGATCCATTCCTGCATAACCGGGTCATTTACAGTAAGCATCTTATCTGCAGGATTGCTTGTATTCCAAACAGGTGGTAAAACGTACGAGAGGTTATCGAACCCAAACCGCTCCAAACGCTGCTCTGAATCATATTTTTCAGCAAGATACTTTCGAAAGGCAGATACCGTTGCCGGATTAAAATCAGCTTCCGGAGGAAAGTTGTAATCAAAATTATCAAAGTGCAGAAAATCGGTTTTTACAGTTTCAACTGCATAGCGAATGATTTTCTCTTTAAAATAATTCATATAGCCATCGTGGTTAAAACATGGCCTGTACCTGAAAGATTGTTGATAGCCATAAGTAAGCAGGATGGGTTTCCCGGTCACATCAATCTGGTACCATAAATCAGTTTTGGCTTCTGGTACTTCGGCAAAAAAAGTTTCGTAAAACATGGTATTCCATTGAACATAGGTATCCACTTTCATGCCATACCTGTGGGCAATGGCAGCAGCCTTTGCAGCTTTATCCATATGATCCTTTTCTGCTTCGAATCCAAATCCCTTGTAACAATAAATGTGGTAGACAGTGACTCCTGCCTCAGCAAGCGCTTTAATATATGCTTCTGACACCAGGAGATCATAATCCGCTTTTTGCCATTGATTAAATCTGCCGTTATTACGCCGTACCTGGAATATCCATGGTTCGTGTGTGGCACCGGCATCTGCAAAACCCTCTTTTATCCAGCCGGGAGTGTATTTTGCAAGGTCATCCGGTTCATGCTGGGCCCATGCCTCCACGGATCCTCCAAGAAGAAGAAAACATACCAGCAGGATCGCATAATGCTGAGCATGAGGGATTGGATGCTTCATGCTTTGTAAATTCATCTGTTAATCATTTTAATTTGAGAATCAAAGAAATAACCTGGTTCCTTATTGAATCAAATCTTTCAGGCGTCCAGTCTCCAAAATCGTTCATGATGGTCCTTTCGTCAAAATCACACATATCACGAACCGTGTCAAGAAATTGTTCGGCCATGGCAACTTCCTCAGGACGCTCCGCATATTTTCGGGCACATATTTTTTCCAGCTGATATATATACCTGACGTCATCTATACCTTCCCTCAATGCTTCCCAGTTAGGCGTTGGTAATGGCCCGTCAACATGCGGGTAGAAAATAAAATAGTCGTTGTACTTGCTATCGAGGTCCTCAAAAGGGTTTCCCCGTGAGTTTTCCGTCGTTCCCGGACCCCAGCTATTCATCCCGTCAAGGTCCTGCCTCCACGTATAATAACCATAAATATAGCGGCTGTAACCGGGGTTATAACTCATAATGGCGGAATTATTGTATTCCCATACTTTTCTGTCCGATATCCGATCTTTTTCACCCGGGGGAAGCGGTTTCCGGTCCTGCTGGCTATTATTTTCAATGTCCAGCAAATCCCCTCCGATATCTGTTGTACTCATAATTTTTACACCCGGGACTTTTTTTATCTCCTTAAAAACTTCGATAGCTATTTTTTTACGTGATGCGATGCGGGGTTCATCTATGGGCATAAAAATAACTGGTGGTCCCTCAAGCTCCTGCTTCAGTTCCAGGGCTGTTTCTACAAGGAATTTCGCCCGTTTAGGATGGACCCCGGGATCATAGAGGCGAATATTGCCGGGATGCTGTCCTTTTGCTGTCTGGATATATTGCCCGAAATACCAGTAGACCGGTTTGGTAAATCCCACCTCTTTCGCCCCCCTGATCATCGCTTTATAGTGTTCCATCCCCGGCGTGCCATCTTTGTTCCACTGGAAGCTGAAGGGAGATGCAACATCGACTGTAGTCATACCATGATTCTTGTAATCCCTGAAAACATTAACTCCGTCACGGTAGATCTTTTGTCGTTCCTGTGCTGTCCACCCTTTACTCTCCAGTTCAAAAAACTCATAACTCATACACATGCTGTATTCAATACCCGGAACAGGCTCAAGCTTAACCGGGATTATTTCAACAGTAAGCGGTATGCTTAATGGTCCCTCATTCTCCGGATCAATCCTGACCAGGCCTGAATATTTGCCTGCTGAAGCTGTACTGTCAGCATGGACCGTGAACCAGAACCGGGTGGTATAAAAAGCAGGGATACCACAGTGCTTTGTCCGGTCAAGCAGACGTGGAATAATGATATATTCGCCACTACCTCCGGTACGCCGTTTTAACGGTTTCACAACATGAATCATGACGTTATCAGACGAAATTCGGCTACCGTCCGGAGCTGTCAGGTCACTGACAGATATCCTGACATTGCCCAAATCTCTGATCGGGTAGAGAGAAAAAGTCAGCGGCTCAAAATCATTTTGACCCATAAGCAGTCCCAG